>MHDW01000070.1:0-6511 GCA_001803645.1 Nitrospirae bacterium GWC2_42_7
AGTGATGCGCCTGAAGACACAGATGTACTTAAAGGTCTTGTAAATGACATAAAAATAATTCCTGAAATGCAGGGAAGATCAGGCAGACGCATCCCTGACAAAAAACTCCAACCAAAGCTTTTTCCGGACAACCATGAAGATACTAATGTCCCTATTATTGAATAGACATTATCTCAATAATCTCCCCACGCCCCTCTCCGGAATCATAACTCCCCCTCCCCCCTCTTATCTTAAGAGGGGGTGCCAAAGGCGGGGGCGTTATTCCAAAGAGGTGAATTACAACCCCCTTCAGCCCCCTTTGATAAGTGGGAATTATTCCTCCCTTTTGAAAAGGGAGGTTAGGAGGGATTTTATAAATAAATGAGAATTATAGATTTCACCAAAATGGAGAAAATTCATAAATGATAGATATTCACTGCCATATATTACCTGCAATAGATGACGGGCCTGCTGACCTCGAAACAAGCCTTGCCATGCTCAGAAAGGCTGAAGAAGACGGAATAACTCATATAGTTGCAACACCTCATTACACCCATAAAGAAAAACCTACTATTCAGGATATTGCAGACAGATTTGAAATGGTCAGAGAAAAGATAGAACAGTCCGGTATATCCATGACACTGCTCAGCGGAGCTGATATAAGGCTTTCATATGAACTGTTGGACGGTATCGAAAAAAAAGAAATTCCGATGATAAACAACTCAAGATATTTTTTGCTCGAACTTCCTGATCTCCTCCCCCCAAACCTCGACAATTTCATCTTTAATGTTATGGTCAAGGGGTATGTGCCTGTTATAACTCATCCTGAAAGAAATTATTCATTGCTGACATCACCGGCCAAGATAGAACCCCTGAGGGATTCAGGCGCACTTATTCAGCTTACTGCAATGAGTCTTACAGGCGATTTCGGTGACCGGATAAAAAAGTTTTCATATATGCTGATGAAAAAAGGCTTTGTAGATTTTATCGCAACAGATGCCCATAACCTTAGCAAAAGGGCCCCTGTTCTCTCGAGGGCGTTCAGGGAAACAGCAGACCAATTCGGCAAAGAGGAAGCTGACCGCATCTTCCTGCACAACCCCCTGGCAGTTATAGAAAACAGGGAGATAAGATAGCTATTAGTCCGGCTCTATGCTTTACAGTAAGACAACCCACCCCTGCACCCCTCCAAGGAGGGGACTTTTTTATTTTGAGTGGTTATGCCTTGCATTACTCTGTTGTGAGAAGATTTGTTTTCAGAAGTCCCCTCTTGGGAGGGGATCAAGGGGTGGGTTATAATCCAAAACCGAATAAATTTGTCCGCTACTTCTTCATCTCTTCATCATGAGCGTAATAGTAATTATAATAAGACCTGTAGTAATAGTAACTGCTCTTTTCAGCATCAAAGGCATTTATAACGATCCCGATGACATGTGCGTTTATATCTTTCATTGATTTCAATCCCCTGCTCACAGCCTCATAGGTTGTCCTGCCAACACGCGTAACAACAATAGTCCCCTCCACAACCTTGCTGAGTATAAGGGCGTCGGTCACAGTCATAATAGGCGGAGAATCGCAGATTATGATATCAAATCTATCGGACAGGATATTAAAGAGTTCATTCATTTTTGCCGACCCGAGCAGTTCCGAGGGGTTCGGCGGAATAGGCCCTGCCGAAATTATTGAGAGGTTTTTTATTGAACCTTCATATTCGTCATGGATTTTTATATCTGAAACACCGGCAAGATAACTGCTTAATCCCTTCGAATTATCAACTTTAAATATCTTATGGATACGCGGCTTTCTCATATCAGCATCCATAAGCAGCACTCTATATTCAGACTGAGCAAGCGCACTGGCAAGATTCACTGAAGTAACTGTCTTTCCTTCTTCAGGCATCATGCTTGTTATAAGCAGTTTTTTTGGAGGATGTTCTGCTGCTGAAAGCAGGATAGAAGACCTTATTGATTTATAGCTCTCCGAGAAAGGTGAATTTGGTTTTTTAAGAATAATATTTTCAATATTCCATTCCTTGGATTTATAAAGCGGTACCATTCCTAAAACAGGCTCACCAAGCCTTCTTTCGACCTCTTCAGGGCTTTTAACAGTGTTATCAAGATAATCTATAAAGAACGCAAGGCCGACCCCTCCGAACAGGCCCATTAATATTCCCATTAATATATTCTTAAGCTTTTTGGGTTTTGATGGAGAACCGGGTTTTTGTGCTTCTTCTATGATCCAGACATTAACGGTCTGGACTTCCTGTGTAATATCCTGCTCTTTGATCTTCTTCATTAAGATATCATAGAGCTGCTGATTGGTTTCTACCTCTCTCTTTCGGATATTATACTGTACGAACTTCTCGTTAACATTAAGGGCCTCTCCTTTTGTCCTCGAGAAAAGGCTGCGTGAATTCTCTTCATTGGACCTGGCTATCTCATACTGTTTCTTGATTGATTCTATTACTCTCTGGATCTCCTGCCTGAGCTTATCTTTTAATGTATTGAGTTCCCCCTTTGCCTTTGCCATCGCAGGATGTTTAGCGCCATATTTTTTCGAGAGTTCCGAAATGCTCTGATCTGCCTTAAGTATCTGCATATGCAGGGACTGGATCGTAGGGTCAGAGGCGATAGCCGGCATATTCTGAAGATCTTCAATATTTTTTGTTTCCCTGATCTTGTTATATATTGTTTCAAGCTCTTTTCTTCCGCTTTCAGCCTGAAATAACTGGGTATTAACACTGGTCAGTGTTTCAGGGACAATAGCCACCTTATTCTCGAGTGTCACAAAATCATTTGCCTTAACATATTCCTGCAAAGCTAATTCTGATTTCTTGAGTTTCTCCTGCTCCTCTTGAGCTTTTATTGTCATCCACTTTACAGTGTGTTGGGAAGAACTCATCTTCATATCAAGTATTTCTTCTATATATGCCCGGGCTACAGTATTCGCTATCAATGCTGCAAAATCAGGGTCAGGAGAATCATAGGAGACATTTGCAAGCTTGGTATTCTTGATAGGCAATACCTTGATACCGCTGCTGATCATACCGGCATATTTATCATATTGCTTCGGATCATCTATCTGTTCTTTATCTTTAGTTTTATCGTCAGCGCCTGCAAATCCAAAAAAACTCTTTTTTTGATCTTTAAAATAGCCTGTAAATTTGTTATCAGATGACAGCAGCCTCACCACTCTCCTGGCAACAGCCCCGCTCTTTATCAGTTGATACTGAGTTTCATAAAACTCAGGATCATATGAAGGGAAATAATACATGCCCTGCAATGGCGCAGGGTCATTTCTTTCTATCAGGATCCGTGTTGATGCAGTATATATAGGAGTTGTAGATAAGGTCACTAAAAGAGAAACAGCAAAAACCAAAATAAAGACAGTAAAGATCGTATACCTTCTCTTGATCAATACACTTACATAATGTCTAAGATCTATCTCTTTTTCTTCCATATTATCCCTTTAACTATTGATCAGAAAAAACTCTCCGGCACAACAATAACGTCATCAGGCAGAACAGTATCATTCACCTCTACTCCTCGCAACACCTTCTCATTTCCATCAACTTTTCTGATTATCTTTATCCTGCGTGTGGATGCTTTTTCCGTAAAACCACCGGCCATGGTAATGGCTTTAACAACGGTCAAATTCTCTTCATATCTATATGCAGCAGGTTTCTGTACTTCTCCGGTCACATAAAAAACACCTGTTTTAACAACGAAAATACTGTCACCGTCCAATATCAGTATGTCTAATGACATTTCTCCGTTCTCTATAAGTTTTTTCAAGTCAATAACTATCTTTTCTTCTGCCTTTCCCGGTAAGTTGGTTTTTCTCTTGATTATTGCCTTATCACCTGCATCTTTTGTCAGCCCTCCGGCCTTTGATAGAAGTTCGAGAAATGTGGTCTGACCGGGCAAAACATAAAGGCCGGGCTTTTCTACCTGTCCCATCAGAACTGCCTTCTTACTTCTGAATTCCTCTACAAAAACAGTCACCTGAGGATATATAACATACCCTTCACTAAGCAAAGCTGCTATCTTCTCGCCTACTTGCGAGACCGTCAATCCTCCGACTTTCACCTCTCCTATCAAGGGAAAAAGAATTACGCCCTCTCCGCTCACCCTTGCAGTAGTTGTAAGATCAGGATTGTCATAAACAGTTATTCTAAGAACATCACCGTCACCTGCAATATAATCCTGAGCATATGAGATGTTTGCTCCATAAAGGAATAGGAAGGACAATAACAGGCAAGAATATATCTTTTTCGCTCTTATTTTGATCATAGGTTATGTATAAATATTATAAGGTTAAAAGACCCAAAAAGGAAAGAAATGAAGACACTACATAGAGCCTGTCACTCTGAAATAGAAGGTATTATTGGAATAATCATCAGCCGACGGATTTGAATCCCTTATGGTATGTGTATAACCGAGCGCGGTTGTCAACCATCTTCTGAATTCATATTGAAATCCAAGTCCCAGTCTGTAATACTTGTCCTCTTTATTTTCCGGGGTTACGCTGGATTTTTGGATTCCCTTATACTGGTCAGCAATATAAGAAAGGTCGATCGATCCTGTGAGTTTATTCGTAAGCTTCTGTGTATACCCAAGACTCATGCCTTTTGATAAGATATATGAAGTTGTTGTCATGTCGGTCTCGTTTGTCTTTCTCCATACTTTAAATGCAAGCGAGGTCTTAGTGGTGAGTCTGTGGTTAATATTAGCCTCAAGAATAATATCCCTGCTGCCTTTTACTCCTGTTGATGCAAACTCCTTTTTGCCATAGCCTGCCTTAAAAATCCCTTGTGATTTTGATGTAATATCCCACTGTATCCCGCCAAAATAATGCTGCTCTGTGCTGTCCATATTTCTTTTCTTAGGTTTACCGTTTTTTCCTAGAACTGGGTTGCCGTATTCATCTATAAGTTCAATTTTTCTGCCGTATTTGATATCAACAAATTCATACTCTCCGAACAGGGAAAGCTTAGGCCTGATCTTATAATGAACATAAACATTAAACGCATTGTCAACACGGTCCCTGAATGCATTAGCAGAACCGCTGTAGTTGACATGATTGTTCGAGTATCCGGCCTTCAATAAGAGCTTTGTTCCAACTTCCAGATTTACTGCCCCGCTGAGAAGGTTCGAACTTACTTTGTCAGCAGAGCCTGAGATCTCAGTCCCCCTGTCATCACGGCTTTCCTGGTACTGGTCCATTAACCCCAATATAATTCGACTTCCAAGCCTGTATTGAACTAAAGCCTCAGCCTTATGCCTTATAGCGTTTTCACCGGAATATTTTGAGAATAGTTCAATATCTGCCTGATAAGCCAAATATGCCTGAAAACGCCTGAAAAGGTCATAGCCCAGATTTTCAACAAGATATCCTCCGGGTGTTCTGTTGGAAGTACTGTTAAGAGACAACCTTTTATCCATACTCGGCATTGACAGCCAGATACCGGGAGAAACTACAGTAATAAGATCAGATTGCTTTTTGTCTTTTGTATTTAAAACATTGTCTGTAAAGAATGTTGTCACGATCAGATAAGGATGATAAAATCTTCTTCTTCTTTCGAATATTTCCCATGAAACCTTTTCATCAGTGTTGTATTTTTCCGGTAGAAGGGTCTGCTTTTCACTATTACTGTTGAGCTCTATTTGTTTTGCAGGTTCTTTTATTATTCCTTTATTTAAAGCTGCAATCACATCATAAGCCTTATTTTTTTTGTTTTTGATATCAGCAGGATTAACAGTTAAGATCTTCTGTGAAGATTGATCGACGATTGATGGATCAAATGAAGGATTTTCAGAAAAAGATTCCGTGGACTGGAAAATAAAAGCAATTGCCAGTGTTAATATCAAAAAAAAATATTTTTTCAACATCCCCTGTTCAAAACAACCTAAAATCCCGATGGACTTACAGGTGGTGGCTTAATGATCACAGGGGTTCCGGGATGATCATACTCATCAGGAATTTCAGGCAAAAGATAACAGATCCCGGCGGATGAAAGAGTATTTAAAATTTCTGCCACCTTTTCAGCCTTAGCCCCGGCATCCATCGCACATCTGGAAACAACGTCAGGAGTTGTGCCTGCTTCAACTGCTCCGGTAATTATTTGGGTCAAATCTCCACCTCCTTCAATTGAGCACTTTATAATATTACAAGCGCTAAAACCCATCTGTATGCTTGTCTTAACATACTTTCTTATATCCTCGTGTTTTTGAATTTTTTCCTTAATAACACTGCAGGCCTTTTCCTCTGCATCATTGGTTGGCGCTTTGTTAACAGGCTTATTATCAGCAGAAGAAAAACCAAACATGACAAGCAGTAAAACCTGGACCAGTAAACATATAAAGGTTTTCTTATAGTTACACATACTAACATTCTATAATAAAAAAGAAAATTTGTCACCAAAAAATGGGTCTGCGACAAATTTATGAAGAATAGCTGTTTTAAACTCCCCTCCTTGGTTGAGGAGGGGCAGGGGTGGTGTGTCCTGAATAGAAAAATCCTTATTTACCAA
>MHDW01000070.1:6575-9030 GCA_001803645.1 Nitrospirae bacterium GWC2_42_7
GGTCAAAAAAAACCGGAAGGATTTGCTTCCGGTTGGTAATCCCCGATAGAAGATCTTCGCACTTCTAACGGGGTAAACAAAAAGAATGTAAAGTTTCGATTCTGTTTTATCTATAAATAAACCACCCCGCAGCAGAGACAGCGGGGTATTGAAAAGTTAATAAAAATCAAGGTAATATTACGCCGCAAGCGGCGGAGAATAAACCCCCAAAGCGATTCATAAGAATAAATCAATTATTTTGCACAGCGGAAGCCTGTATTGTTCCGTCTGTCCATAGGAACAAGCCAGTACCGGAAAGAAGCTCGAATTTTCATTTCAGACTCCTCTTCCCATGATCCCCCGCGAAGAACTTTAAAACTTCCTGCAGTTGGCCCGCCCGGATTATTCTTTGGCGGGATATAAGGATGGCTGTCAGAAATTCTTTCCGGAGATTTTCCCTTGTTTGCGATCTCATTGGCAATATCTGTAAATTCAGCGCCTTCCGGATCACAAAAATCACAATAATTCTGTCTGTACCAGTCAGTCACCCATTCCAACACATTTCCCGACATATTCAGTACACCATATGGGGAACTGCCATCAGACAACGAATCTACCGGTACCAGGGCCTGCGGATCATGCTCCTGCAATTTCTGGTTATATCTGGCCTTAGAACTATCAGGGAAACTATTGCCCCACGGGAATATTCCAGAATTCATACCCCTTGCCGCCTTCTCCCATTCTGCTTCAGTTGGAAGACGTTTTCCCTTCGATATGCAATAATCATAAGCTCCATACCATGAGACATTGTTTGCAGGATAATTATCTAAACCTTTTCTCGGCAGGTATCCTTCTTTGCCGGTCTCTTTGCCAATCCCTTCAGTCTTATAATTCGAAATATCAATAATTGTTGCAGAATCATCATAGGAAAAATAGTTGCCGCTACTGTTTCCCTTTTCACTCAGGAATTGCGCAAAGTCTTTTGCAGATACTTCATAACGGTCAATTTCAAAAGTATCAAGATATACCTCATGTGCCGGCTTTTCATTGAACTCACCCATATCCGACCCCATGATAAACCAGCCTGCCGGGATAACAACCATATTGCCGTCTTCGGATGTTTTCGTATTTGTATTGCTTAATTGGGATGCACAGGAAAGCATTGATAAGAAGACCGGAAGAATACTCATCAATAATAAATATTTTTTCATTACTTTATTGATTTTATACTTAAACCCTGATTGAGTCAATCCAATTTTCATTTAATACCCCTCTCCCCAAGGGGCGAGGGACATCTCTATAGCCCCCTCCCTTGAGGGGAGGGGACTGAGGGGAGGGTGTCATTTTCATATCCTTGTGTGTTGTTTTGCAACATATATGTTTCATCTTAATATTCCTGATTTTCTGTCTGCATATCTTCCGACTTGTTCAGAAATAACATTTATCAGTTCAGAGGCGCATATTAATGAAGACTTTTCCATTTCAGTCACAATAGAAACAGTTCCTAATCCCTTGCCCTCAAAGAGGATAGGGAAGTTAAGCGCCAGAGGATTTTCAGGAATATCATAATTTTTAAAATAGAAAAATGGATTATTAAAGCCCGGCAACTGCAAATGTATTTCTGCAGAACTGAACCCGTATTCTATCATAAGGTCCTTCAAGTGGGCCCTCAACTCCTCAAGAGAACCAGCTTTTAAGGCCTTTTGTTCAAACCTGTTAATTACATAAGCAAAAAACTTTCTCCTTCTGTTGATATCATGATTTTTCAAGGTCTGTCTTATAGCAGGAATGAACTCAATATACCCGAATGCCCGGAGTCCTATCGCAGCTAAAATTACAAAAAACAGAAGGCCAAGGATCTCAATGTTCAACTGCCTTGTTACAATTAACAGAATGCATGCCATAATAATAATATTCACAGAATAAAGCAGCAGAACTACTTTCTTCTTCGAGAATCCTTTGTCGAGAAGTTTATGGTGAATATGCTCCTTATCTGCCTCTCCGAGCGGAATACCTCTGTAATAGCGCCTCAAAACCGCGTAGAGCATATCTATCACCGGCATGCTGAAAGCCAGGACCGGGATCATCATAGTCGCCATTGCCGTTGCCTTATGAGAAGAAATTATCGAGACAGATGCAAGCAGAAAACCCGCAAAGAGACTGCCTGAATCTCCCATAAATATCGAGGCAGGGGGGAAATTATATACAAGAAAACCTGCAAGGCTTCCTGCAAGCAGAGCAAACGTCAGCCTCAAATGTATATCAGAACCTTCAAGAAGAAAGAAAAGCGTAGCCGCTATTAAAATACCGGTGCCTGCTGCAAGACCGTCGATCCCGTCAATAAGATTAAAGGCATTTGTGATAATAATGATCCAGAGGACTGTAACAGGAAGGCTCAACCATCCGAGGACAAATGCGGTGCCGAACGGATTGGTCAATATAGTAATTTTAACTCCCCATGCATAGACAATACCTG
>MHDW01000071.1:0-5156 GCA_001803645.1 Nitrospirae bacterium GWC2_42_7
TATATTGCTTATCACAGCTATCTTGCTGTCATATGCAAAGAAAGGCATAACTGAAAGAGATGTGATCGCAGCAACAAAGAAAAGCATCGGTGAAATATAAAAAAATGGTTTGTCCGCTTTTGTTGGGATTATGTCTTCCTTGAAAAGAAGTTTTATGCCGTCTGCGATCGGCTGAAGAAGGCCGTGAGGGCCAACCTCCCTTGGTCCCAGCCTGACTTGCATATGACCTATTACTTTACGTTCAAAGTAAGTGGCATATGCCACATGCAGAAGAGTCGCAACCAAAACAATAGCGATCTGTATGAGTATAACCACTATGTTTGCTATCATACCTGCACCCAGAATAGATTCTATAAAGCCTGTCATCTTATCACCTGTCACACTCTCCGAGGACTATATCTATCGTACCTATATTTGCGATCAGATCTGCGATCATTCCACCCTCAGACAATCTCGGAAGCACTGATGCATGCACAAAAGAAGGGGACCGCAGTCTCATCCTGTAAGGCTTGCCTGTGCCATCACTTACAAAATAGTATCCGAGTTCGCCTTTAGGGACCTCTGTGCTGACATATACTTCGCCCTCAGGAACAGCAGGGCCTTTTGTTATTAATATAAACTGCTGTATAAGATGCTCCATGTCCTTAAGAACCAGGTCTTTTGGAGGGAGCGTATTTTTCGGAGAATCAGCCATTACAGCACCTGCTGGAAGTTTTTCTATACATTGTTTGATGATCCTGCTTGACTGCCTCATCTCTTCCATTCTCACAAGGTACCTGTCATAGCAATCACCGTTCTTGCCTGTAGCCACCTTGAACTCGACCTTGTCATAAGCATCATACGGCACGTATTTCCTTATGTCGTAATCTACTCCTGAACCTCTGAGTGTCGGGCCTGTAAGTCCCCAGTTTATCGCCTCTTCAGCAGAGATAACGCCTACGCCGACCGTCCTTTTCTTCCATACCCTGTTCTCGGTAACAAGTGTTTCATAATCATCTACCTTTGACGGGAAATCAAGGGCAAAGGCATAAAGCCTGTCAATAAATTCCTGCGATACATCATTGCGTACTCCGCCGACCCTTGGATAGCTGACAGTCAGCCTTGCCCCGCACAACATCTCGAAGAGGTCAAGTATCGCCTCCCTTTCCCTGAATGAGTAAAGCAACGGCGTTGTTGCGCCTATATCAAGCACATGCGTTCCGAGCCAGACTATATGGCTCGAGATCCTGCCCATTTCAGACACCATGGTCCTGATGAATTTTGCCCTCTCAGGTGCTTCAATACCAAAGAGTTTTTCTACCGCAAGCACATATCCGACATTTGCATTCATTGAAGAGATATAGTCAAGGCGGTCAGTTAAAGGCAGGGCTGAAAGGTAGGTCCTGTTTTCGCCCAGCTTTTCAATTCCACGGTGGAGGTACCCGACATAGGGGGTACATTTAACAATATTCTCTCCATTGAGATTAAGCACAAGCCTGAGAACGCCGTGGGTTGCAGGATGCTGCGGTCCCATGCTTATTGTCATCTCTTTTGTCTCGAATGCTTTTTCTATATCTTCCATAATCTTATAATCTCAAAATTGAAATAATTATCATCCCTTCCAGTCAAATTCGCTAAACCTTTTCGCCCGGTCAAGGACATCCGTGAATCCAGGCCATTCCTTCTCAGTTCCTTTGAGCGGATAGTCTTTTTTCAGCGGGAACCCGTCCCAGTCATCAGGCATAAGAATTCTTCTCAGGTCAGGATGCCCCTGAAAAACTATACCGTACATGTCATGGGCTTCCCTCTCATGCCAGTTAGCTCCTGCCCATATTGATACAACAGAATGTATTGCAGGGTTGTCTCCTGACACCTCGGCCTTCAGTCTTATGGCATGACGGTGTTTTATCGAATAGAGGTGATATACAACCTCAAACCTGTTCTCTTTTTTGCCCAGATAATCAACACCGCAGACATCAGCCAGATAATTGAAAGAAAGGTCTGTCTGATCATGCAGATACCTGCATATCTCCAGTATCTTCCCTTTTTTAAGCAAAACAGAGACCTGCCCTCTGAACTCCTTTATATCAAGGATTTCCTCAGGGAATTTCTCTTTTATCTTATCTGCGATCTGTAATATTTCCATATCTTAGTTCGTAGCTCTTAGTTCGTAGTTCATAGTTATTTCTATGAGCCATGAGCTATAAGCTTTTTTTATCTCCATCTGCCCCATCTGAACTGTTCGTTTGCTATTTTTTCCTGAAGTTTTATTATTCCCTCAAGCAATGCCTCAGGCCTCGGCGGACAACCCGGGATATAAACGTCCACAGGCAGAAAACTGTCGCATCCCTGCACGGTGCTGTATGTATCGAATATTCCACCGCTGCATGCACAGCTTCCCATTGCTATAACATATCTGGGCTCAGGCATCTGGTCGTATACCCTTCTTACTATCTCAGCCATCTTTTTTGTGACAGTGCCGGCAACTATCATGCAGTCAGCCTGCCTTGGAGTTCCTCTGAAGATAATACCCATTCTGTCCAGATCATAGTGTGATGATCCGGTAGTCATCATTTCAATAGCACAGCAGGCAAGCCCGAAGCTCACTGGCCACAAAGACGATCTTCTTGCCCAATTAATAACAAATTTGTCCAGTGTCGTTACAATTACATTTGGTGCAAGAACCTTTATTCCTTCGTCGACCTTAACAAGAGATGGTGAAAGAGTGGTTGTTATCAGTCCCATGTAAATGCCTCCTTCTTCCAAGCATAAATATATCCGACGAGGAGTATTACTATAAAGATCACCATTTCTATAAATGCATATAATCCGATCTTGTCAAAGACTATTGCCCAGGGATAAAGAAATACAGCTTCAACGTCGAACACAACAAAAAGCATAGCTATTATGTAAAATTTGACAGAAAATCTCTGGCGCGGCTCGCCGACCGGAATATTGCCTGACTCGTATGGCATGAGCTTCTCAGGATAGGGCCTTCTGAGCTTTACAATACTGGACAGAAGGAGGGAGACAAGACCGAATGCCACTGCCACCATCATAAAGATCAGCACCGGTAAATATTCTGTCGGCATAAATGTTATGGGCATGACGTTATCATTTATATAAAAAAAAAGTTAATATGTCAAGGAAAAAATTATTTTATTTTTTTGTCTTGCATAAATTCAACAAATGTTATAAATTCGTTAAGCCATGTTTTTTGGAAAATTCATCCACACATTAACCGGAAAACTGATTCTTACAATCGGCACTTTAGTTATAGTAGGAAGTGCTTTTTTCTGGTATTTCCTGATCAAACATCAAGAAACTGAACTAATAAATAACTCCATAGAATATGGATACTCGTTTGTTGACTATGTCAAAAAAAGCACTCGCTACGGGATGCTTTTAATGAGGCAGCCCTTAATACAAGAGACTATTGAAGCAATCGGCTCAGGCAAAGGAATAATAAGTGTCCGCGTATTCAACAATGACGGCAAAATAACATACTCATCAGACAAAAAAGATATTGGGACGATTTTTGATAAGAATTCGCCAATGTGCACAAGCTGCCACGTGTCTAACGGACACACCAAGAATACTCCCATATGGTCCATCACCAAAGGAAAAGATTCGAGGGTCATGAATATTGTTCAGCCGATATATAATGAATTTGACTGTTATACTTCACTGTGCCATTTTCACAGCAAAGATCAGGCTGTGCTTGGTATTATTGAGGCCAACCTTTCACTCGCTCTTCTTGATAAAAGTATCCGGCAGCAAGGGGTAGCCATTACTTTATATGTAGCTGTATTTATTTTTGTTCTTTCTTCAGTGCTCGGCACAATTTTCTGGAAGTTTGTAACAACACCTTTAAATAATCTGTCACAGGGCATGAAAAGGGTAGCAGAAGGAGACCTTGATCATCACCTGACTATCAATACAAAGGACGAAATAGGCGAGCTCGCAAGCACATTCAACTCAATGACCTCAGATCTGAAAAAAACCAAACATGAACTGGTCGAATGGGGCAATACTCTTGAGAAGAAAGTACAGGAAAAGACCGAGGCGATGCAAAGAGCTCAAAACCAGATCATGCATTCAGAAAAATTAGCTTCTCTGGGCAGAATGGCCGCAGGCGTGGCCCATGAACTGAACAGCCCCTTAACAGGTATTGTCACCTTTAGCCATATCATCCAGAAAAAGTTCACCCCAGATACACAGGAATATAAAGACCTGACCGTAATAATTGAACAGGCGAACCAGTGTACTAATATAATAAGGGGCCTTCTCGGGTTTGCAAGGGCATCAACAGTCGAAAAAATACCTATTAATATTAATGAGGTCCTGGCAAGCTCTCTCAACATTGTGCGTAACAAGGCTGATTTCTTCAATATTAAACTTAACACTGTTCTTGATAATTCTCTCTTCCCTGTAAAGGCAGACCCTTCAAAGCTCCAGCAGGTATTTCTTAATATGATCATGAATGCTGGCGATGCGATCGAAGGAAAAGGCGAAATAACGATCACCACAAGAAATATAAATGAAGGCGGGAACAACTTTGTCGAAATAGAATTCACTGATACAGGTATGGGCATCAGCCAGAATAATCTCGAAAGACTGTTTGAACCGTTCTTTACCACAAAACCTGCTGGCAAAGGCACCGGGCTCGGCCTTGCAGTAAGTCATGGGATTATTAAGGAACATAGCGGTAATATATCAGTCCGGACAAAGTTGGGGGAAGGCACCAGTTTTATAATAAAACTGCCGGTTGATGGTGAAAAAGTATGAGCAAAGGGAAGATCCTCGTGATTGATGATGAAGAGATAATAAGAACAAGTTGTCTCAGGATACTATCACCCGAAGGTTATGAAATAAAGACAGCAGGAAATGGTCAAGATGGCTTAAAAATGCTTGAAGAAGAAACATTCGACCTCGTCCTTGTTGACCTTAAAATGCCTGGTATGGACGGCATAGAGGTACAAAAAGAGATCAGGAGCAGATGGCCGGAGACCAAGGTATCAATTATAACAGGGTATCAGTCCTTTGATTCAGAAATAAACGATGCAGACAAACTTATCGCTGCTGGTTTTATTGAAAAATCTTTTACTCCTGATATCCTTGTCGCTACTGTCGAAAAAATTTTAGAAGAAAAATAAGATGTTGGAAGGGCCTTTATT
>MHDW01000071.1:5190-6522 GCA_001803645.1 Nitrospirae bacterium GWC2_42_7
TTACCGCGTGAATCCATACCGCCGGAATTTATATCCTTTTGACCTGTGCATTTATTATACTCAACCACGTTAAAAGAGGAGCCTTCCTTGATATCGACGCATTCATTACCTTGGGTATCAAAGAAGTTGTTATGAATCAAATTGTTATTCGAACGATCAACTTCGTTTGTTGGATTTTTTTTATCGTTAAGTTGTTCCGGAGCTGTCCCTATATAGATTCCCTCGCCGTTCTTGCCCCCGTCATTGAACTCAAAATCTCCGACTCCGCAAGTCATTATTTTGTTGTAAGCAATTTCACTATTTTGAATCAGATAACGTAACCGTATACATTCGCCACCGGCATTTTTTATATCCATATTGAATATCTTAAGGTTTGTGATGGCTTTTCCGGCTATTTTTCCCGTTACATAGATCAATTTATCCCTGTAGGAGGATTTTTCCGCCGAAGACTGGAAATGACCATCGATTGTAAACCCTTCAAGAGTAATATAACTATGGTTAATTTCAAAAATTCTTGGTTTTCCCGATCCTTTGATAATTGAACTTTTTTGACCTTTGATAATAATTGGTTTACCCGGCTGACCATCTCTTTTTGAAATAACGTCCTGGTAATATTCTCCAGGGAAAAGTTCTACAGTGTCACCAGGCTCGGCGAGATTGACCGCTTCTTGAATTGTTAATTCCCCATCTGGTCTGACTGAAATTATTTTTCCTAATATAAGTGTTGGCTTTGGCATAGCAGTAATTACAGCAGTTGGAACTATCGTTTCTGTAGGTGTAATAGTAGGAATGGAGCGAAGGTTGTCGACCTTGCGTAAATAGATTCTTTGAAAGATCAAAAGAAAAACCGTCATCGTCAAAATTCCTGCTATAAAATTAAAAAGATACTTCATATATGAATTATAATAGTTTATTTGAAGATAATATCAGCGAATTTCTTCGGCAACTAAATTTTTTTTGTTTCTCCAGATATAGTTATTTTCATCAATATAATTAGATAGGCCCGATGTTACCTTACCGTAAATTCCATAAAGCTTACTATAGGTAATTTTATTACCGCTAATTTTATTTGCCGACGCGTCACCTAAAAAGTATATTCCGGTATTATTTTTAATTAAAATATTGTTTATTGCCTGGTTATTGGCAGTTTTAATATAAATAGCATTGATATTTTCAGTTAACGTATTGTTGCTTATTACATTGTCATTAGATTTTCCGTAAAGATATATGCCGTATTGAGAATTTGAAGAAATATTATTGTTTTCTATCCGGTTGTTTACTGAAGCTTTGTCCGCTAAAACGCCACGTTTATTTTCATATATATCATTATTC
>MHDW01000072.1:0-7839 GCA_001803645.1 Nitrospirae bacterium GWC2_42_7
ATAACAAATACGCATATAGTTGGAAATTTGGCAGTGATAGGAATAGTTGCCGGAAAAGTAACCCCCTCCAGCTCCCCCTTAACCCAAGAGGGAGGGAATGCAGTGGCGGTTTCTTCACCCTCCCCTTCATCCCCTCCCCTCAAGGGAGGGGATATCAAAGAAGTTCCCTCGCCCCTTGAGCCAACAGTAGGTGCTCTGGCGGGAGAGGGTGAGGGAGAGGGGGATAAAACCGCCGAACAACTCCTTTACGAAGAAGCCCTAAACTACATCGACCGCTGGAACAGATCAGAAGAAGAACTTGCATCACTTCTGCACCTTCAAATCACAAGACCCATTCCCACAGTCGTAACAGTAGGCGGGGTGATAGACGTCACATACCTCCTCGATATGCCTCACGGATTTGAATGGAAAGGCGTGTATATGGATGCAGGCATGAGAGCAATTGGAGTAACCCCCTCCGCCTCCCCCTTAAAGATAACACCCCCGCCTTCGGCACCCCCTCTTAAGATAAGAGGGGGAGGGGGGAGTCATGATTATGATTCTGAAGCGGGTGAGGGTGAGGGGGAAAGACAAAAAACCTTCATGCAGTTATCCGGCCTTGAAGGCTCAGTGCTTGAACATAAAGTATTCGAGGACGACTGGAATGTAGAATCCATTTCAACAGCCAAATTGTTTCAAATCGTAGGGGCGAATGGCGGTTCGCCCATTCTTACGATTGATAAATCAAATATCGATTCCATTCTTCCAACAATGTTCCTTGACGAAAATATCGAAGAAGATATCCGTAATGCAGTCAACCAAAATCTTGCAGTTCGTATTCCCCAGCCTATCAGCAATGAGCCATCAGCTATCAGCTATTTGGATTGGTACGGCATCGGCTACATCAAAAAAAACCCAGAAACCGGCGAAGCAGGGTATATGCTTTCAGGAATGATAGCAGGAGGGATGACAACTGTAAAGAAAGAAGACTGGATCGATCAGGATATTAAAAATGCATTAAGCCAGCCAACATCCAAAAAAACAAACACAGATTCTGAATCAGCCGTAAGAATTGCCAGACTGAATATAAAAGAAGCTGATAATAAGTCAGGGATAGTCGGCACACAAATGAACAAACCATTTGAGGTTATTGCGCTGGATAAAAACGGAGCTCCGGTACAGAACGTCATGATAACTTTTAAAACAATTGCAGGCGGAGGCAAGGTGCAGGGAGTAAGTAAAGATGGCAATCCAATCAGTGATATTAACAACGGCACTTCAACCCCTGCTGCTGAAATAACAGTAAAAACAGGCCCTGACGGGATCGCACGGGCAAAACTTACGCTTGGAGAACAGACATCGGTTTCTCCTTATTACCGAGTGGAGACAAATATCAACAATGAGCCATACTGGGAACTTACAGACCTTAATCTTGTATCAGTAAACGCAACAATCAAAAAAGGGAAGATATATACAGACAAACCCTTTGAGGCTTATGGAAGGCCGGGAGAGGCTTCAAAGATCGAAAAAACATCCCCATTATCTGAGATTTATGGTATTCCCAATTTATTTGCAGCAACAGTCTGGTTAAAAGTTACGGACAAATACGGCAACTCAATCTCGAACAAAAATGTGAGAATGAGTGTTCAAAATAATCCCTCAACAGGCCAAAATGCAAAACTATATGCAAACATAGATGATTGCAAGGGTACTCCGGATTCTTCATGTGATAAAGCAAAAATATATGACTCTCAAGATCCGCTTATAAAAACTACAGAATACTTCGGGGCAATGGCGTATCTGATATTAGGCAATACAGCCGAAACAAAATACACAGTAACCATAAATGCAAAAAAAGATAAATTCAATAAACTCGGGAAAAGAGTAGATACAGATGTTGATCTGGACAACATAACATTCAACTTTTACACAAAAACCATGGGTGGAACAGATGCAGTGCAGTACCTCAGTGTAATGTCAACCTACAGCATAGACGAAAAGGGCAATAATATAGATGCCGGAACAGTTGGAAAGCTGTTCTCCGAACCACTTAAAGCAGCAGTATATCTTTCAGAGGAAGGCTATGAATCAGCCGCAAAAGAAAACTGCACAGAGAACTGCTATTACCTGAAAGGCACAGGAGTATTTGTGACAAAACCGGTAAATGACGGACAAGTAGAATTCAAATCTATTTTAGGCGGAGGAAAAATTGATCCTGAGATTCAAAAAACTGTTATCCCTGATCTGCCTGGGCATTATTCTACCGTATTAACACTTGGACCAGAACCTTCAGCAAACATAGTACGGGCAATAGGCACCAAAACAATAACCGTTCCGACAATAGACCCTGCTAGCGGGGTAGAAGGACAGACACAGAAGGAATTAAGCGGCAGTACAAACATCGAGGTCTGGGGATTAAAAATAAAAACTGATCCATATCAGCTTATAACCCTCAATAACGAAGGATATCCAACAGAAGATGTAGAAATAAAATATACTATTGAACCAATTGCATATAAATGTGCCTCGCAAAATGTCCAATTGGATATTTTTGAAAAACCCGTTACAGGTGCAGAATCATGGATAGGTTTTGTGCCGGCAGGCAATGACGGCAAATTAATCCTGAGCCTGGGCACAGCAAAGTTCAATATGGATAATACATATTATGCTCAGGTTGTTCTGAACAGAGGGACAAAGGCAGAGGTCAGGGGTGAGAAGATTCTTCTTATTAGTTCCGCACTGATTCCGGATTATGATCGAAACGGAGTAATCGACGATATAGACCGGAGAAAGACATTCGCAGGCGACCCATTCTACTTCTGGGTAAATGATGATATAGATAGCGGAGAAACTGCTGGTGATGATATTCCAGGCGGAGATAATATTTTGCCTGCATATCTGAATGGCGCTGACTACTTAGTGAACGGAGTCCGTGACCTGATCGACTTCTTTCCTGTCTATCTTGATATAAAGGACCTGCTGAAAAATTATGATCCAGCGAAATACAAATATTTGCTGAAATCTGATATGAACAACGTAAACTTCGTGCTTACAGATTTAACTAATACAACAGCGGGTAATTATTTGAGAGGAAGCAACGATAGTCTTGACCCAGCTTTAAATCTTGGCAGTAAGCTCACTAATCAGATATTGGCATTGAATAGCGGTGTTGTCTTAAATACCCTCGAAGGTGGACAGGCGTTTCTTCAGAAGATACGGGATGAAGCAGGCAAAGGGATTATTATTTGTGAGGGTCGCCTTGCCAGCAAGTCACCGATAGTGCTCGAAATTGTTGATTCCAAGGGTAAATCAGTATTATCACTAAGCATGAACCTCAGTCTTTCAGGAGTTGAGCAGATGTTCAGACATAAGAATCTTGTAAAAGTCGGCGGCGGCCCTGAGCCGAAAACAGGGACAAACGATGGCGAGCCGGACAGGCTCGAACAGCCCTTGAATTATCCGGATAAGGAATGCACAGGGACTGATCTGGTTGCAGGCAAAAACTTTGTTTTTGTAATTGGATATAATGTCAACGGAAAGCATGCGCGTGGCTGGCAGTCAGAGATGTTCAAGCGGATGTTCTGGTCTAGTTCAAAAGCAAAGTTCTGGGGCGTGACTTGGTACGGATGGGACAGTCAGGAATTCCCAGGGCCTTTTAATTTGCCTTTTACACGTAACTACCATATTAATGTCGAGCACGCTTTTAAAACTGTGCCTGAATTCCAGAATTTTCTGCTGAATACAGTTGAAGGAGAAATAACAATTGCCGCGCATAGTCTCGGGAATATGCTTGTCTCGGCTGCTCTTTCCAACTATGTTGCACCCACCTATGGTGGAGGTGTCTGGGATGCAAGTGGTAAGATCAAAAATTACTTCATGCTCGATGCAGCTGTGGCATCAGAGGCGTATGGTTCTCTGGATAACAATATCGAATCTGAAATGAATAAAGATACTGTTACTAATCCCAATATGATCCATCCTGATTGGAAAGATTACAAAAAAGAATTGTGGGCATCGGAATGGCATTTGTTGTTTGATACTGATAAGAGATCAAAACTCACTTGGCGAAATATTTTTGCAGAGAGACCCACAACAGTAAAATATTTCAATTATTTCTCAAGTGGGGAAGATGTGCTTGACAAGCATGAAGGTGTTCCTGAGGTCCCGGACATTGTAACAGAAGGAATAGGCCGATATGCGTGGGCTTTACAGGAGAAACTTAAAGGTAGAACCTTGTTCAATGGGGTTTTAGGCAGTAATTATGGAGGATGGGGTTTTAATTTGAGTGACGATGATTATAGAATTGAACTTAGTGGCGTATCACTGCCGATTTATCCATCGGAAGCTAATCAGATCAGTAGTGTTCAGTTGCGGACAAGACCGTTTTTCTCTAAGGGATCGGATGCTCTGCTATTCACAGAGACAGGTGGAAGTCAATATGCAATTGACAATAAGATTCGCCTTCTTGCTGATGCTTTTCCAGCAAGGACTTTGGCGGCAGGGAAGCAACCTGTCCCCGCCTTTAGTGATCTCAACAGAGATTTCGACATGCAAACTAAATTTAAAACAAGAAAGAAAAACATTGAGTATTGGCCAACAGTGAGATCAGAAAAAACTGACTTTTCATGGAAACATAATGATATACGAGAAGTTTCTTATCAATATGTTTTTTCATTATTCGACAACATAATTGATCAAGGAGGTTTGAAGTGATAGGAAAAAACATAAGCATTATTTTGATGTGCACCTTTCTGCTTTTTAATAGCAGCTGCTCATGGGGCATAGGACTACCCGAGGGCAAGATAACGCTTAAAGTTATTGATGAAGACGGAAACCCAATTGAGAACGCTAATATAGGCATTGGGTTTGAAAGAAATACTGGGTCGGGTACAGAGAAAGTGCCAAAAAATGGAAAATCAGACAAACAAGGAAACTTTACAGGGGCTGCTAGGACAATAAATTATGCAAGTTATATAGTTGATAAAGATGGATATTATCAAAGTTACGGTGAATACCGTTTCAAGAATCACGAATCAGGCAAATGGCAACCATGGAATCCTGAAATAAAGGTGGTCATGAGAAAAATAGAGAAGCCGGTGCCGATGTACGCAAAAGATTTAAAGATGGAGCATCCTGAAATACTAATACCCGCGGTAGGTAAAGATATCGGCTTTGATTTAGTTGAATGTGACTGGGTTGCGCCTTATGGGAAAGGTAAGCATTCTGATTTTATCTTTAAACTGGTGAAAACAATCACTGATATTAATAATTATGATTCAAAGCTGACGATTACTTTCCCAAATAAGTTTGATGGCATACAAATAGTTAAAGATAACCGCAAAGGCGGCAGTATATTCAAGTTGCCAAGGTATGCATCGGAAGAAGGCTATCAGAATAAACTAATACGTTTTCTAAACCGTCATGGCGTAGGAGCACCCGAGAGTGATTTTAGCGATGATAATAACTATATCTTCAGGATAAGATCTGAGGAAAAAGATGGAAAACTTATTAGGGCCATGTACGGGAAAATACATGGGGACATACGATTTTATCCTGGAGACTCTAAAACAGCATCTTTGGGATTTAAATACTTTCTTAACCCTGACTATACGCGCAATCTTGAATATGGCGAAAATTTTTTCCTTGGAGTTCAGGTGGGGATTGATTAGATAGCAAACAGAGAAAAAGGAGACAGTCTCCTTCATGAGCAAGTTGAATGAAAGATGCTGCGTTGGGAAAAAGGCTGTGCGTGCCAACTTCCGAACTTCCCCTCTTGCGCCTCTGACTCAAATAGTTCTTGTCTTTAATCAAGGCAAGTATTATCATTAATTAACTTTTTTGCGAGGGGACTATTCAAAATAATGGTATCGCAAGGTTTTAATAAGATGGGCATGCAAAAAACAAGACGCACTATAGCGCATATCTTTGCTACAGGAAGCAATAAATGTTAACTTCGACAGCAAGCAGCAGATTAGAGTCCTTAATTGAGCAAGATGAAAATCTTAAAAGCTCTTATTATCTTATAAAAAAGAAAGCTGCTGAGATTATTAAATGGAATCCGCCCCCCGACCTGTCGATCGCAGAAATGCCACCTTACTATTCTGACCACGGAGCTGAACATTCATTTAGAATACTGCGGATTCTTGACAGGCTAACCGAAAAAGTAGATTTGAAACCTTTCGAGATTTTTCCGCTGTTGTGCTCGGTGTGGCTGCATGATGTTGGCATGTTCGTTGGCCGCGAGGCCGGCGAAGCGCATGAAACTACACGGAATCTGCATCATTTAAGGAGCGCTGCATTTATTAAGGCAGAAACAGAGGCTGGCCGACTGCCTCTCGACCAGTGGCAACTCCCAAATGTTCTTGATATTTGTCGAGCGCATAGAAGCATGGTGAATATCGATAGTATTATAAAAAGTAGGCCGTTCGAAGATGGGAGCGGCGATATACACATACGGTTTCTTGCTAGTTTTTTACGGATCGCAGACGCTTGCGATGTCCACAATTCACGCGCACCAGAAACAGTTTTTGAAATTCATAAAGAATTTATTCCACGAGTTTCAAAGGAACATTGGAGGAAACATTTCAGAATGCCTAATGTGAGATTTAATTGGGATAAATCATGTATTGATATTCCAATTAATCTGCCGGAGGATGACTTAGAGCAGACTGAGCAAAGGCGCATGGCCAGCTTAATAAAGACAGAACTGACCGCTGAGCTTCGAAGTGTAGAAAAAGTTTTTGAGGAATACAGCATAAATTTATTTCATGCTGACATCATTGATTATGTTAAGGGCGAGCATATCGATTTTAGTCATATAGAGGAAAAAGATCCGCTTGGATGGGCAATAAGTCCGTTTGCCAAAAAATCCATAGCGCAAGCACTGGATGTCTTATTATTTCAGCCGATGTTGTCTCAGGACGAAGTTGACCACTGTTATGTGGAAATTCCAGTTATTAAAGAGTTAATGCAGGAGCTTGAGAAATCCGATTTCAAAAAAAACTATTTGTTTTGCAGTCATCCTCGAACTGGCAAGACAAGCATGCTGGCGTATTTGAGCGCTAAGGCAAAGGAGAAAGGGTTCAACGTTTATTGGTTTTCAAGGCAAATGAGCGTTCCTAAAATTAGTGACTTTGTTCACAGGCTATCAGTTATGGCCTCAGCAGATGAAGGAACTATTGTCGTTTTTGATAACATTCATGAAGATAAGCAGATTTTGTCTTTAATAAGCGATCTTAGAAAACAACATCCGAGTGTTGCAATATGGTGTGCTAGTCGGATCAGCGAGTTTGCAAATATACGTACACAATGGGATGAAATAGGTGAATCATTTGTCGAGAAAGAAATGCCGGGGTACCTTGATAGCACCTCTATAATGCTTTTTTTGGATAAGTACAGAGAATTGATCGACGAGGAGATGGAACGACTAATTCTTAAAAAACAAAATGTCACAGCTTATTATCTGGTTGATGTTTATAGACATCTTAAAAGTAATAGTTTGAGTGAAGCACGATTATTACCGAAGGACGTTGTTGTTCAAATATCCTTAGACGTGAAGGAAGATAACCAGAAAACTTTTGGCTCACTTGATGATATGGAGCGGATGGCGCTTAAAATAATAAGTTTTCTTGAAATGACTCCAAGAATACTCTTAGAGAATATCTTACTAAAGATTGATTCTGTAAAAGGCAGCGGAGTCGTGACTTCGCTACTGAAAAGAAAAATAGTATTTCCGTCAGTGACACTTTTGCCAACTTACCGTCAAGTTGAAATTGAAACTATTAACATTTTCGATTCGTTTAAGGAATTTGTTGTTGAGCAACTCTTTGAATTGGAGACAAAAAATGTGATTCCAGCGTT
>MHDW01000072.1:7860-10486 GCA_001803645.1 Nitrospirae bacterium GWC2_42_7
TAAACGTGGAGCAAAAGGGACATACCAAAAAAATAATCTTTGCCAATCGGAAGAACCCCCTTGTCTTAAATATTGCCAGCAATCTTGCCTCAAAAAATAAGGAGTATCTTGAACTAGCTGAAGATGCCTATGCAAATGTACCCGAGATTGAAGCTGACATACTTGCAGACTTCGGCTATGCATTTTTTAAGGCGAATGACTACTTAAAGGCGACACGTTTCTTTGTTAAAGCGTTGGAAGTGACTCCTAATAATGCGTCGTGGCTTCATTACTTGGCTCATTCATTTGAAAAGATGAACGATCTCGATTCTGCGTTGCCTCATATGGAAAAGGCCAGTTCGCTCGCTAAAAACCGCTACCTGGATTGTCTCGCTGTGGTATATAGCAATATGGACAGAGATGCAGACGCCTTCGAGTGTTACGAGAAGGCACTTGCTAATGATCCTCTTAATGCTAAGGCCTGGAACAATATTGGCAATATATATGGAAGAAGAAAAGATTACGATAGACAGCGAGAGTGTTATGAAAAAGCGCTGGAGATTAAACCTGACTTTATTTGGAGTTTAAAAGGGTTAGCAAATTATTATTGGCGGAGTAAGGATTTCAAAAAGACAATAGACTACAGCACAAAGGTTATTGCAATAGATGATAAAGATGAACTGCGCTGGTGTCTACTTGGAAGAGCTCAATTTAAATTAGGCCAGTACAATAAGGCAAAAGAGGCATTAGAAAAAACTATCGAATTAGATCAAGCTGCGTGTATAGCTTACGAATATCTCGGGGATATTTATGAAGAGTTGGATGAAATAAAAAATCAAGTTTTTTATTACAAAAAAGCCATAGAAGTCGATCCTGTGCATGTGGCAGCCTATTTGAAGCTAGGGCAGCTATATAAAGGACTTTGTGATTTTAAACTCGCCCAATACTATTTCTTGAAGGTTATAGAGATAGATTCAATCGAAGACTCAGAGTACTATAGCTTTGCACAGGATAAACTGATATTTGTAAATTCGATGGTTAAGATTGAGACAAGACCTTTGAATGAAGAAGAACAGAATGAATTGACAGGAGAGGTATTAAATGGTCTTGCTTATGAGTTAATACTAATGAAACGGTTTGGAGAAGCAGATGAATTGATAACTACTGGATTGAAGAAAACACCAGACCTCAGCTATTTATATGCCACTAAAGGAATGAATTTTCTCAGACAAGGACAAGTGCAGCCTGGACACGAGCTTTACTTGCAGGCTATTAGTATGTCACCAGATGATGTTAATCTTCTACAAAAATACCACTATGAATATGGCAGAGCATTGCGAATTGATGGGCAATTAGACGAAGCACTTCAGGTGCTTAAAAGTGCATTGAAATCCGAGTCCGAATATGTGCCTCATGTGGACATCGAGGCGGAAATCGTTAAAGCACAAGAGGGAAACAACTCAGTTTAATTTGAGTTTAAGAGGAAAAGCACTTTAGGAGGCTTCTAGGAAAGAAGTCGCTTTGAAGCATCATCCCATGTCAGTTCTCTTTTGCACTGCTACTTTAGCCCTTCCCCTCTCAAATCCACTCCAAGTTTTCTGCCGACCTTCAGGATATGGTTTTTCTGCCAGTTGCTGAGAAAATCCATGACTTCAAACGGGTGTTAAATTGGGACATTGTTAAAATTATATGAAAGTCTTTCTTGTTGACTTTGTGCTTTCTTTTTGAGATACTATTGTTAAATGATAGCATCATTCAGGGATGAAGAAACCGAACTTATATGGAAGGGGCGGTTCTCGAAGAAGATCAAACTGCCTGTTCAGCTTCATAATGTAGCCAGGCGAAAACTGAGAATGATCTTTGCTGCAACGACCCTGGAGACGCTGAGAGTCCCTCCTCACAACAGGCTTGAGGCGCTGAAGGGCACCAGGCAAGGCCAGTGGAGCATAAGGATAAATGATCAATGGCGTATCTGTTTCCAATGGAAAAATGGGAACGCCTTTGATGTAGAAATAACGGATTATCATTGAAAAGGAGTGATACCATGAGAACATTAAGGAATATACATCCGGGCGAAGTGCTTAAAGAGGAGTTTCTGGTGCCTATGGGGATATCTGCTTATCTTCTGGCCAAAGAGACAGGCCTTTCACAGACAAGAATAGGACAGATCATAAAGGGCGAAAGAAGTATTACAGCAGAAACCGCTGTAAAGCTGGGCAAGTTTTTCAGTGTGCCTGCGGAATTCTGGATGAACCTCCAGGCGCTTTATGATATTGAAGAGGCGCAGAAACGTTATAAGAAAGACATTGAATCCATTCACACCGCACAAGAATTTCAGCACTCAGCCGCATAATAATTTGTTTAAAAAAAAACGTGTCTTTCGTGTTTATGTTGAAAACACCCTGGATCCCCGGGTCAGGCCCGAGGATGACAATATTAAGTGATTGTTTTTGTTAGTCATTCCCGCATGTCTTAAGCGGGAATCCAATTAGTATTATGACCCTTTCAACTTTTTTACGAATGAACCAAAAAAACTGACTCAGGGGATTGTTCCAGCATTGCATAAACAGTGCGCAGCTATTTTAACCCAACTTCCGCAGTTTGAAATTTAAAGTTTTTGCAAATCAATAAGTTAGTTCGCTCAATC
>MHDW01000073.1 GCA_001803645.1 Nitrospirae bacterium GWC2_42_7
CCGGACGAGCATGCAGAGCCTGAAGATGCACATATGCCGAATTCATTCAGCCTCAGTAAAATTGCTTCTCCTTCAACATATTCGAAACTGATATTTGTTGTATTGGGCAGTCTGTTTATTCTGTCGCCATTTACTCTCACATCAGGACAGCATTTGGAGAGCGAACTTTCGAGTTTATTCCTAAGGCGGGTCAGCTTCTTTATCTCATTTTCCTGACCTTTTAAAGCAAGTTCTGCGGCTTTTCCTAGGGCTATGATGGAGGCGACATTTTCTGTGCCACCCCGTCTTCCTTTTTCCTGGTGACCACCTATGATATAAGGGTGAAATCTCGTACCTTTTCTGACGTAAAGGGCACCTATCCCTTTAGGGGCATGGAGTTTATGCCCTGAAAGTGTGAGCATGTCAAGTGGAATCTTGTTTACATCTATTGGTATCTTGCCAACAGCCTGAACAGCATCAGTATGAAATAATATTTTTCTTTCTTTAAGAAAATTCGCGATCTCCTGGATCGGGAATATAACTCCTGTTTCATTGTTGGCATGCATTATAGAGACAACAGCAGTGTCGTCATCAACAGCCTTTGAAAATTCATCAAGGTTTATCTTTCCTTCGTGGTCTACGGGAAGATACGTGATCCTATAACCTTTTCTCGCAAGGTACCTGCAGAAATTAAGCACAGCAGGATGTTCAACCTTGGTGGTTATTATATGTTTTTTGCGTGGCAGTGATTCTACTGCGCTCATAATGGCGGTATTGTCGCTTTCTGTACCACAGCTTGTGAAGATCATTTCCGACGGATCTGCATTTATAAGGGATGCGACCTTTCCCCTTGCATCCTCGATCTTTCTGTGCAAATGGCCGCCGAAGGTATGCATGCTCGAAGGGTTTCCGTAAAGTTCAGTAAGGTAAGGGGTCATCGCTTCAAAGACTTCAGGCGCTATTCTTGTTGTTGCGTTATTGTCGAGATAAACAGCTTTCACTGCTGGACCTCCACAGTGATCTCAGGGCTTACGAATTCTTTCAGTTTGTCCTGAATCCCTTTTATGGTTATGTCAGACATCAAACAGCCTGTGCACATTCCGCGCAGGGCTACGATTACTTTGTTTCCATCTATGTCAATGAGTTCAATGTCTCCATTGTCTGCCTGAAGCCCCGGCCTTATCTCTGTTTCGATTATATCCTGAATAAGGGCTATCTTCTGAAGATTGGTGAGTTTTTTGGGGGCTGAGGGTTTTTCAGGTTTTTTTATTGACCAGAGGTCTCTCAGGATAGTTTCGATCTCAGGTATGCACTCTCCGCATCCGCCGCCGGCCTTTGTGAAATTGGTTATCTCCTCAACTGTGGTGAGGTGATTTTCGATTGCGACTTTCCTTATCTTTTCTTCTGTTACATCAAAACACTTGCAGACGAGCCTTCCTTCCTCATGAGGTTTTACAGGCTCTCCCCTGTAATTGCCTATCGCGGTTTCGAGCGCCTCCCTTCCCATGACAGAGCAGTGCATCTTTGCATCAGGCAGTCCTCCAAGAAAGGCGGCTATGTCCTGATTGGATATTGTCAAGGCTTCATCCAGAGTTTTGCCTTTGACCATCTCTGTGAGCGCAGAAGAGCTTGCTATGGCGCTTGCGCAGCCGAAGGTCTGGAATTTCGCATCAGTGATCCTGCCTGTCTCTTTATCAACCTTAAGAAAGAGCTTAAGGGCATCACCGCAGATAATGCTTCCAACCTCACCCACTGCATCTGCATCCGGAATCTCGCCGACATTCTTTGGTTTTAAAAAAGCCTCTTTTACTTTGTCCGTATATTCCCACATAGACAATTCTTGCATAGATAATTTTTTCAAGTCAACTTTTATTTAAATACAACCAATTCTTCAGTGAAATGATTGTTGACATTAAAACTAAAAGATAGTATAAAAGTGATAACGGGCTTTTATAAAAACAAAAAAAAGAAAGGGGAACAGTCATGGCAACTTATGTAATCTTAAGCACACTGACAGATGAAGGCAGGAAGACGATCAAGGAGAATCCGAAGCGCATACTTGAGGTCAACAAAGAACTGCAAAAAATGGGGATTAAAGTAAAGGAGCAGTATGCTGTTTTGGGGCCTTATGATTTTGTGAATATTGTGGAGGCAAAGGATAACGAGACTGTAATGAAAATGTCTCTTGAACTCGGTGCAAGAGGTTCTGTGCAGTTATTGACTCTTGTTGCCATACCTGTCACTGAACTGGTGAAAAAATTATAATCGTTAAATGTTTCATGATAATTGACACATAGAGGAGAGGAATGGGCAATATAAAGACTGATGCTATTCTGGATACAAAAGGTTTAACCTGTCCTGTGCCGGTACTTAAAGCAAAAAAGGCTTTGGACAACCTCAGTCCAGGACAGGTTCTTGGAGTTTATGCTACTGACCCGATAACAAAACATGATATCCCTGCATTGATAAAAAGGCTGGGGCATGAGCTTATACAGATAAATGAGGAAGAGAACGGCGTAATAGAATTTTTTATTAGAAAATAGATATTGAATTCCCGCAGAAGATCGGGATTTATTCTTTCCGGTTTTTATTTGACAGTCCTGTGATGTTTCTTGTTGTTTTTTTATATGTTTATCTTGTATTTTATATCGCTGCCGGAGTGGCGGAATTGGTAGACGCAAGGGACTTAAAATCCCTCGTCAGCAATGATGTACCGGTTCGAGTCCGGTCTCCGGCACCATTTGTTCTCTTTTAAACATCCTGTATGATCCGTAAGTCCTGAAAAAGGTTTTTTTAAACAACCTGTTGATACAGTACCAATAAATTTTTTAATCAATCATCTCTATGCTATACTTTAAGAAATAGATCGAGAATAATTTTGAGGTGATTTATGTCTGGAATGATAAAAAAAGCAATTTTCCCCGCTGCCGGGCTTGGAACTCGTTTCCTCCCTGCAACAAAGGCCTCTCCAAAGGAAATGATGCCTATTGTCGACAAACCGATGATCCAGTACGGGGTTGAAGAGGCACTTGCATGTAATATACAGGAATTTATAATAATAACAGGGAAACATAAAAGAAGCATAGAAGATCATTTTGACAGTACTTTTGAGCTTGAAGATAAACTCAGAAAAAGCGGTAAAAAAGAACTTCTTGAAGAAATAAACAGGCTGAATAAATTCAGTATCGCATACATAAGGCAGGGGAAGGCACTCGGGCTAGGGCATGCGATATTATGCGCTAAACCTTTTGTAAAAGATGAGCCTTTTGCCGTTATTTTAAGCGATGACATTATAGGCTCTGAAGATACTTTGCTCAAAGATATGATAAAACTGTATAAGGAAGTCAAAAGTCCTGTGCTTGCCCTTCAAAAGGTACCAAGGTCAGAGATTCACAGATATGGTGTTATAGACGGGCTTAAGGAATCAAAAGGGGTTTACAAGATAAGAGACCTCATTGAGAAACCTTTGGCAAAGGATGCGCCTTCAGATCTCGCAATCATAGGAAGATATATACTGACCCCTGATATTTTTGATATCCTCGAAAAATTGAAACCAGGAAAAGGCCGGGAAATACAACTTACTGATGCTATAAGAAAACTACTCAAGAAAAGGCCTGTTTATGGCTTTCTTTTCGAAGGAAAAAGGTATGATGCCGGAGACAAGCTCGGATACCTCAAGGCAACTGTTGACCTTGCCCTGAAGAACCCGGAGCTTTCTTCAAAATTCAGATCTTACATACTCAATATTTCAAAATCCCTTAAGGAGACGTAATGGCAGAACAGGATCAAAAAAACGACAAGAATGAAAAAGACGTGCAGATTCCCGACAACCTGCCAGTACTTCCGGTACGGGACATTGTAGTTTTTCCCTATATGATAATCCCTCTTTTTGTTGGAAGAGAGTTATCTATCAAGGCTATTGATCATGCGTTAAGTTCAAACAGAATGATACTCCTTTTAACGCAAAAAGAGCTTAATATTGAAAGTCCTGCGACAAAAGACCTGTTTAATGTAGGGACTGTAGGAATGATCATGAGAATGCTGAAACTGCCTGACGGAAGGGTAAAGATCCTTGTGCAGGGATTATCAAAGGCAAAGGTATCTAAATTTTCAGAGGACCAGCCTTTTATTGCTGCGGATATAGAAAAGATAACAGATGTAAAGCCTTTATCTTTGTCTATAGAGGACGAAGCGCAGATAAGGACTGTAAAAGAACAGCTCGACAAGGCCGTATCCTTTGGGAAGGTGATCCTTCCCGACATACTTGTTGTAATAGAAAATCTTGATGACCCCGGACGCCTTGCTGATCTTATAGCATCTAATCTTGGACTGAAGACAGAACAGGCCCAGGAAATCCTTGAAATAGCTGATCCAATGCAGAAACTCAGAAGAGTCAGCGATATATTAACAAGGGAAATAGAACTCCTTATTGTTCAGCAGAAGATACAGTCTGAGGCAAGAGGTGAAATAGATAAGACCCAGCGCGATTATTTTCTGCGTGAGCAGCTTAAGGCCATACAGAAGGAACTCGGTGATATAGACGAAAGGGCAGAGGAGATCAGAGAATTCAAGAAAAAGATAGAAGATGCAAAAATGCCTGAGAAGGTACAGAAAGAGGCCGAGAAACAGCTCAAGAGGATCGAGAAAATGCACCCTGACAGCGCTGAGGCAGGGACTATCAGGACTTATCTGGACTGGCTTGTTGAAATTCCATGGTCAAAAAGCACAAAAGACAAGCTTGACATAAAGACCGCCAAGAAAGTTTTGAACGATGACCATTATGATCTTGAAAAGGTCAAAGAACGCATACTTGAATATCTGAGCGTAAGAAAACTCAAGGAAAAGATGAAAGGCCCGATACTCTGTTTTATCGGCCCTCCAGGAGTTGGAAAGACCTCGCTCGGAAGGTCAATTGCAAAAGCTCTTGGTCGGGAATTCATCAGAATGTCTCTTGGAGGCGTGAGGGATGAGGCTGAAATAAGGGGACATAGAAGAACTTATGTCGGAGCTCTGCCCGGCAGGATAATACAGGGCATTAAAACAGCAGGCACGAACAACCCGCTATTTATGCTTGATGAGATAGATAAAATTGGGACAGATTTCAGGGGAGACCCTTCATCTGCTCTTCTTGAGGTGCTTGACCCTGAACAGAATTTCTCATTTGCAGACCATTATCTTGCTGTACCTTTTGACCTTAGCAATGTAATGTTCATAACAACCGGAAACCTTACTGATACCATCCCGGGGCCATTAAAAGACCGGATGGAGATCATTTATCTTTCAGGATATACAACAGAGGAGAAGCTAGGCATAGCCAGGAAATATCTGCTTCCAAAACAGCTTGAAGAGCACGGGCTTAGCAAAAAGATAATGACTATATCTGATCCGGCCTTAACTTTGCTGATATCGCAATATACAAGAGAGGCAGGAGTAAGGAACCTTGAACGCGAAATAGCAAATCTTTGCAGAAAAGTTGCCAGAAAGATAGCTGAAGGCAAGGATGGAAAATTTGAAGTTGTTCCAACTAATCTGAAGAGTTTTCTTGGTGTTCCCAAATTCCTTCCTGAGGAAGAGATGCAGAAGGATGAGGTTGGAGTTTCGACAGGCCTCGCATGGACAGAGTCAGGCGGGGATATTATTTATATCGAGGCAACAACGATGAAAGGGAAGGGTGCTCTGACGCTCACCGGACAGCTGGGCGATGTTATGAAAGAATCAGCACAGGCTGCATTGAGTTATGTGCGCTCAAAATCAGAACTGCTCGGGATCGATGATGATATTTTTTCTAAAACAGACGTTCATATACATGTGCCTGCAGGCGCTATACCGAAAGACGGCCCTTCTGCCGGCATAACAATAGCAACTGCCATAGCTTCTGCATTTACAGGTAAGCCTGTTAATAAGGACATTGCAATGACAGGTGAAGTTACATTAAGAGGCCGGGTGCTTCCTATAGGAGGCCTTAAGGAAAAAACACTTGCCGCAAAAAGAATGGGAATAAATAAATTAATTATTCCCAAGAGGAACAAAAAAGACCTTGAGGAGATCCCAAAATATATCAAAAAAGACATGCAATTTGTATTTGCTGAGTCAATGGACCAGGTATTAAAGGTAGCGCTCAAGAAGACAA
>MHDW01000074.1:0-2190 GCA_001803645.1 Nitrospirae bacterium GWC2_42_7
TATGGCCGTAGCCGATGATGGTAGAAAGGATATTGTTAAAGTCATGGGCCACACCTCCGGCAAGAGTGCCGATAGCCTCCATTTTTTGCGACTGGCGGAGCTGCTCTTCCAATTTTTTGCGCTCTGTAATGTCCATAACCGTCCCGACAATGGAAACGAGATTGCCACCTTCATTGTAGTGGCCCTGAAAGGTCGAGTAGTAGTATCCGACGCTTTTGTCCGGACGAAGAAACCGTTGTTCATACTCGCCTTTCTCATGAGATTCCGTAGCCCTCCGGATCAATTCCTTGTCGCGCTCGTGGTCCTCAGGCCACGGCGATAATGCGAGGATTGAATCAATGCGAGGGGTGAATTCGTTCGGGTCAAGGCGGAATATCTTATATACCTCCTCTGACCATTCAACAGCGCCTGTTTTCACATCCCACTGCCAGTGTCCCAAATGAGCCATTTCCTGAACTTCCCTTAATCTTCTTTCACTCTCCCTCAGTTCATTTTCCGCCTGCTTGCGCTCGGTGATATCGCTGAAAACACCCAGTATGCCTACAGTATTCCCCTCTTTATCTCGAATCGGGGTCTTGACTGTATAAATCCAAACTTTCTCGCCACCCTGTATATATTGTTCTTCGATACCTTCTGTAACTCCAGACTCCATAATCCGCAGGTCGTCAGATCTGTATTTTTCAGCCAGTTCTTTAGGAAAAAAGTCGTAATCGGTCTTTCCCACAAATTCTTCAGGTGTAATACCAAGATCACGGGCCAAATTCTCATTACAGGACAGATAGACTGAATTCCTGTCTTTGGTGAAAATCTTTTGCGGAATATTCTCAACGAGCATCCTGTACTTTTCTTCGCTCTCGCGAAGGGACTCCGATACTTCACTCTTCTCCCTGTAGAAAGCAATGCTCTGCTGCCGCCAGACTAGTCCTATACCGCCGGCTGCGCCGATGAGCAGAGCTCCGACAAGAACAAACACCAGCCATCGTCTCTCTCTTACCGGTGCGTATACTTCCGAAATGTCCATACGCGCCACCAGAAACCATGGTGAATCAGGAACAGTTCGTAAAGCAGCAATAACCGGAACACCCCTGTAATCTTTACAATCCACGATTCCCTGTTGCCCCAAAACCGCCAGAACAGCGGCTGTATCTTTATTATCAAGAGAAACCCTTAGATTAAGCGCTGTGGCTTTTTGAAATCTGAGTTCATTTAAAAAAAGTACTTCATTACCATCCTTTCTCACAATAAGGGTCTCTGCTGTCCGGCTCGGCGTAGGCCAGTTATTGATTAAAGGATAGAGATACTGCTCAGGATCAATGCGCAGGGCAAGGACAGCTATCGTCCGGCCATTTTTTTCTCCATCGGTAATGACAGGGACAAGGATCGTAAGATAAATACGCTGATTATGCTCATTCCGGTAGAAATCCTCAAAAACAATCTGTCCGGTTTTAATCGCCTCTAAAGAACTCTGTGAGAATATCCCGGCCATTGGTTCGTGTTGGCCAGGGACAGACATCCAGACTTTCCCGGCAGAATCATGCAGACAGACTCTGTCATATTGAAATGCCTCTTTTATTTTAATCAGCCATATATGAAGCCGCCTCTTTGCATCCAAATCCCCCGGAGCTTCGAAGTAGCGCAGTACGAGTCCGGAAAAATTAAAATTTTTATAAAAGAGAGCAGCATCGCTCATGCGCTCTTTTCGCCATTGTTTAAGTTCGTCCACTTTCAGATCAGCAACAGTTGAAAGCTGGCGTTCCACCTCTGCCCTGTGATTTTTCTCATAATTCCGGTAATAAACGTATCCTGTTGTAATTATGCCTGTTGCCATAAGGACAAAGATCATCACAAACACATACGGAGCACGTGAGATCGGAATATCATATGGTTTGTTGTATTGCCGCGCCATCTGTACGGCAGATGTCAACAGTGCAAAGCCGAGAATCATAAAGGCCAGAGAAGTTGACAGCGCCGGCGGAATAATACCGGTGCCGTAAAAAAGAGGTAATCCTAAAAAATATGCCATAAGAAGAACAAAGCTGATCAATACGATAAGGAAAGAAAGCCCGAAAGCAGCATTTGTTCTCCATAGCCGGAAAGGCGATGAAGATGACAGTAAAGCAATGAGCGATAATCCTGCGAGCAGAAAACAGAAGGCTGTCAACGGAGACATATGACCGATTGGAGCTCCAT
>MHDW01000074.1:2199-8390 GCA_001803645.1 Nitrospirae bacterium GWC2_42_7
TTCGGCTTCCGGATGTACACCAATTGAAGACAGGACAAATAATAACAGGGAAACCAGCGCACCGGCAGAACTGATAATCATGCTGATCCGGTAAATTGTTTTACTTAACGTCAAACGTGCAATGAGAACTGTTCCGGCACCATACAATATGAAAAAAAGCGCAGTGCTTGGCGCCATAGGAATCCTGCCGGAGCTGAAAGTTGTAAGAACAGGAAGCCCTGCGATCCATCCGGTAAGTGCGGCAGATCCGATGCCGGCCGTCAGAATTCCGCATAAAAGAATTATAAAAGAAGAACCCCGGTATTCTTTTAGAACATCTGTATCAGGAGTTTTCAATACTCAATAATCCCCTTCTTAAAACATAACATAGTACATGTTTGATAAAAATATTATTACAATCAGAAACTTATTTCAGATATCCCTCTGCACTGAATTAACATAATACATATCCCTTATCTAATATAATCATATTTCATAATGAGGGCATTGTCAATTTCTTCCCTGATCAGAGCAGGCAGAACTTTATCAACTTTAAAAGAATTATTGAAGCTATGTTATTTGAGATCTATAACTTTATAAATATGGCTCAGGACCCTGATTTCCTCATCCCTTTGTCCCGACTGCGATCATGTTCTCTTTTATTTTTTTTATCCTGTCCCTGATAACAGCAGCTCTTTCAAATTCAAGGTTTTTGGCAGCTTCTTTCATCTCCTGTTCAAGTCTCTTTAATGCAGGCGCATCAATAGAATACTCTGCCACTTCCTCAGCCAAAGCAGGCACTGTCCAGTAGTCAGATTCGTATATAGACCTGACTATGTCCTTGATACTGCTCTTTATTGTCTCAGGCGTGATATTCATCTTTCTGTTATATTCTTCCTGAATGCGTCTTCTCCTGTTGGTTTCATCAAGAGCCCTTTTTAATGAGCCTGTGATAACATCAGCATAAAAGATCACCTCTCCGTTGACATTGCGCGCAGCCCGGCCTGTAGTCTGTATCAGGGAACGCTCTGAGCGGAGAAACCCTTCTTTGTCTGCATCGAGTATCGCAACAAGTGAGACCTCAGGAAGATCAAGGCCTTCTCTTAAGAGATTGACCCCAACAAGCACATCGAATTCACCGAGCCTCAGATCCCTGATGATCTGCACACGTTCAAGTGTATCAATATCCGAATGTAGATATCTCGCCCTTATTCCGAGTTTTGTATAATAATCCGTAAGGTCTTCAGCCATCTTTTTTGTGAGTGTGGTCACAAGGACCCTCTCTTTACTGTCCGCCCTCTTTTTTATTTCTGAAAGCAGGTCGTCAACCTGTCCTGAAACCGGCCTTACAGAAGGTTTCGGATCTATCAGTCCTGTTGGACGGATGATCTGTTCAATAATTTCTCCGTCGGATATTTCTTTCTCATACTCTGCAGGAGTTGCTGAAACATAAACAGCCTGCTTGACCCTTCCCGCAAATTCATCAAATTTCAAAGGCCTGTTATCGAGCGCTGACGGAAGCCTGAACCCGTAATTGATCAGATTCTGTTTTCTTGATCTGTCTCCTTCATACATGCCCCTTATCTGCGGCACTGTTGCATGTGATTCATCTAAGACAATCAGAAAATCCTCAGGAAAATAATCTATCAGAGTATAAGGAGGATCTCCCTGCGCCCTTCCGCTGAGGTGTCTTGAATAGTTCTCTATGCCATGGCAATAATTGAATTCCTTAAGCATCTCCATGTCAAACCTTGTCCGCTCCTCGATCCTCCTTGCCTCAATTATCTTCCCCTGCTGGAGAAATTCCTCCACACGCTCCTTCATCTCTTTTTTGATGCCTTCAAACGCAGTTTCAAGACGGTCTTTTGGAGTCAGCCAGTGGCTGTTCGGAAAAAGTGCTATTCTCTCGAGCTTCCTTATTTTGGTTCCTGTAAGAGGGTCTGCTTCATAAATTGATTCTATTGAATCGCCGAAAAACTCTATTCTTATGATTCTGTCAATGGCAAAAGACGGATAAATTTCTACCACATCGCCTCTTACCCTGAAACTTCCCCGTTTGAAATTAACGTCTTCTCTTGAGTACTGTATTTCGATAAGCCTTTTTAAAACATCGTCTCTTTTAATATTCATATTCTCTTCAAGGAGAAGATGCATCTCCATATAATCCTTTGGCGAGCCTATTCCGTAAATACATGATACAGAAGCAACCACGATCACATCCCGCCTCTCGAGGACAGCTCTTGTGGCCGAATGCCTCAACCTGTCTATATCATCATTTATAAGCGCGTCTTTTTCTATATAAGTATCGGTTGTCGGGAGATAAGCTTCAGGCTGGTAATAGTCATAGTAACTCACAAAAAACTCCACTGCATTCTCAGGAAAAAGCTCTTTAAATTCTCCGTATAATTGAGCGGCAAGGGTTTTGTTATGGGCCACAACAAGAGTCGGGCGGTTTATCTTTTCTATAACATTCGCTGCTGTAAATGTCTTGCCTGAGCCGGTCACGCCAAGAAGGACCTGATGTTTCAGCCCTCTTTGTATACCTTCTGTGAGCCTTCTGATAGCTTCAGGCTGGTCACCCGCTGGTTTAAAATCTGTGTTTAATTTGAAGTCTGACATATTTTGATAATTGCTACTACCTTAAAAGTCTATTCTTTAATACTTTACGCAAACCCTTTCCAAGAAAAGTTTCGCCGGTACTTATCGCAGCATGCGGACAGACCTCGATGCAGCAATAACATCTTATACACTTTTCGTAGTCAAATTTCAGCTTCTTTTTTCCATCACTTATTGCTCCGGCAGGACAGTATTTCAAACACTCGACACAGCCTTTGCAGGCATTATCATCAATTACAGGCCTCTGGACAAAATGCCCCCGCATAAAACCATGAAGAAATTTTGGACCGAATACAAGCGGGATCATATCAGGCAGTTTAAAATCATTCACTCCAGGGACATAGCCTTCCATAAGAACCTCGCCATCAACCATTCCCATCTCCTGAGCAAACCTGTTGGTAAGCATCAGGTCAGGATCAATATTAAGCATCCTGCATACAGCTATATCAAGCGCTGCTGCATTATCACTGGCTGCTATAATTCCCAGCTCCCGAGGTGTTCCTCTTTTGCCCGGCCCCTGGCCTTCCATCGCCAAAATACCGTCTAAAATATTAATCTGCGGCTTAAGCGCTTTAAATATTTTAACAATCAGTTGTGCAAACATCTCCCTGTTAACACCTGTTCTGAAATGCCATTCAGGTTTCCTCAGACCTACTACACAGCCATAAAGATTTTTTACTCCTAGCGTCATAAGCATCTGTACATGTGTCTTAAGTTTAGGCAGGTTGATTATCACATCTGCGTCCAGTGCATCTTCTGAAATCTCTATATTCCTGAAAGGCTCTCCCACATCAAATGTTTTTGATGTCTTAAATTCCTTGCATACCACATCAAGCCCTTTTAAAGCGTCTTTTATTCCGCTGACCTGCATGATCTTATCAAAACTTCCCACAGCAGGGCTGTCAGAAATTATCGGGACCGCACCTTTTTGAAGCACATACTCAGCAGAAGCCCTGACGATCATCGGGTGTGTCAGCATTGCGCTCTTCGGAGGCGCAGGGGAAAGAAGATTCGGCTTGATTATGACGCGGCTGTTGTTCTTGATGGTCCCGCTGTTGACCGAATCAATTAGTTCGAAGACAATAGGCCTGAGAGTCTCATAATCATAAGCGGCCTTCCTGAAAAAAACTTTATGCATTATTAATCCTTGCTGCTATATACTGATCTCTCTTCAGACAACCTTGTTTTTGCCTGTCTCCTTTGCTCTATATAAAGCCTTATCAGAAGTAGAAATAAGATCTCTTACTGAATCTGCATCATCAGGATAGACCGAGATCCCTATGCTTACGGTAACATTGATATTCAAAGTATCTTTTTCATGAATATAACCTGCAATATCTTCTCTGACTCTTTCAGCGATCTGATATGCCATAGCATAGTCAGTTGATGGCAGGATCACGGCAAATTCCTCGCCTCCATATCTGAATACGAGATCATTATCTCTGACAGACAACAATATATGTCTTGCAACATTCTTCAGGACTAGATCACCGACCATATGGCCATATTTATCATTGATCATCTTAAAATCATCAATATCAATAAATAATAAACTCAATTTGCTGCCCAGTTTTTTCGCATCAACAAACCTCTCCACAATAGAAGCCCTGAAATGCCTTGGGGTGTACAGGTCTGTAAGTTCGTCAGTTATTGCAATGTGGTAAAGGTGGGCATTTTCAAAGGCAACAGAAATATGGCTGGACATGATATCAACAAGCTTTTGAGGTAGATTTTCGAAGCTGTCTTCTATCCTTCTTAAAGTGATAAGGGCTATATTTGTATCGCTCGTCCGAATCGGCATATGAATGATCTTATGGTCCTTTGATCTTGAATTCTCATTGATCTCACCCTTCCTCCAGTCATTTATTGTCGCGAACAAAGGATCTTCCTTGTCGATCTTCTTACGACTAAAAACACCGTTCTGCTTTGACCACGTATTGACCCTGTATTCATCACCGGCTTTATGGAAAATCAAGTTAATTTCATCAGGGTTAAGGGAATCTTTGATGATTTCAATAACTATTGTTTTCAGTTCTTCGAGGTCGATCGATTCGCTCAAACGCTCTATCATGGTATAAAGCAGATTAAGCTCTCTATTCTGGTGGATGATCTCATCAATATATCTGTTTACTTCTCTTGATAAAACCCTCGAGAATATCGGTATTAAAATAATGATACAGAAAATGCCTGAGGCAAATATTATCAATTCAATATAGCTGATGAGCAGATATGTGCTCTTTAATGAATGATCAATAATAAATTTCCCGTTTATACGGTCAGATTCAGCATGACATCCGAAACACTTCTCTTCATTGAAAATAACTCTTACGCTTCGCAGTAATTTCTGCCCGTTAACATTAATAATTGTAGTGTTTTCTGAAGGCATAGAGCTCTTTCCATGACAGGCAAGGCATGAGGCATCGCTCTTTTTGTCTAAATTCTTCCCAATAATATTCTTATCGGATGAATAAATTACTTTGCCGTCCCGATTAATGATAAAAGCCTTGCTTGCCGAATAATTATCCTTGCCTATTTTCTCGATCGTGTTCTGCAGCAGATCAGGATTTCTTGTCATCATAAGGCTGCTCAGAGTTGTTTGAACAGCGCTACTTATCTCCTGAGATTTTATCTTGCTTTCGTTGATCATGCTGTTTCTGAGCATTAAGGCAATAAACAGCATCGTGACGATAATTGTCACGGACATGATCCCGAGAATAATAAAAAGGATCTTTTTCTTTAATATATACAGCCATTTCATGTTTTTCGTCTTTGATTTATAATAGTATAACTGATGCAATTTTGCTTAATTACCTTATCTTTATTTATTATATAAAGCATATTTTTTATATACTATGAAAAAACAGCTTACTGACATGATCTTCCATAGGGCTTTCAAATACAGCGAAAAGCCTGCGTTCAAGCTCGTATCCGGAGCAATGAGCAACTATTATTTCAACTGCAAGGCAGTGACTTTGCATCCCGAAGGCATGTATCTTATCGGAAATATTATCTTCGACATGATAAAGAATAACAATATAAAAGGCATCGGCGGGCTTACGCTCGGAGCTGACCCGATCGCCAATGCAACAGCATATACTTCTTATATAAAGAAAGCACCTATCGAGGCTTTTGTTGTAAGAAAATCAGCAAAGGCTCACGGCACCATGCAGTGGATAGAAGGGAATGTAAATACAGGAGACCGTGTTGTGATCGTGGACGATGTCATAACTACCGGCAAATCAACAATTGAAGCAATAAACAGGGCAGTAGAAGCAGGGCTTGAAGTAGTAAAAGTTATTGCGTTGATCGACCGGCAGGAAGGCGGCAGGGAAAATATTGAGGCCCTTGGATATAAGGTTGAGGCTGTTATTACAAGGGATGAAGTAATGGAGCTTTATAAAATTTAATACTTTTAAAGCAGCGACGGAAAAGGCAGTTAATTAAATATACTTTGATATTTTTCAAAATAATTATTATGATATTATAAGAACAAAAAAGGGAGCTAAAAATGGCAGATATTGAGGCAAAGAGTAATTCTGAAACAATAAAAAAATACATGGCTCTGATGTTTCTCATAAACGAATCTGAAAAACGGC
>MHDW01000075.1:0-2548 GCA_001803645.1 Nitrospirae bacterium GWC2_42_7
CAGAATCAACATTGCCATAGGCTGTAAGAAAAATTACAGGGATGTCACTCCTGGTTTCCTTAAGATAGCTGAAAAATTCCATCCCGTCCCTGCCTGGCATTTTAAGGTCGGTAATCACTACATCCACATTTTCCTTATGGATCAGACTTGTTGCGTTTTCAACATCCATGGATTTGTGCACAAAGTAGCCTTCTTCTGAAAGGATCGCTGAAAGCACTTTTACCGCATTAGGCTCATCATCCACTACCAGAATGTCTCCCTTGTGTTGGCTATTCATTAGTTCCTCCTGCTGTATAAGCCGGAATATATAATTTTGCAGATGTTCCGCGTCCTTTCACGCTCTGTATTTTCAGCCGGCCATTATAATAATTCATTATTTCCTCAGTTATAAACAATCCAAAACCTTTTCCTTTTTTCCGTTTTGTCGTGTTATTTGAATATCTGTTTTTTGGCACCCCGGGGCCGTTGTCAACAACTTCAACCACGATAAAATCTCTTTCGGAAGTTTTTTCCAAAGTTGTCGTTACGGTCAATTTGCCTTCTGAATTTATAGCTTCAACTGCATTATTTATTATATTCAGGATCGCCTGTTCGATCTGGAAAGGATTTATCAATGCTGGCGGGATCGTCCCATATACAAAATCGTTACTAATGTTCTGCGCATTTACCTGAAAAGAGATCAATATCTCTATTCTTTTCAGCAGAGAGTTAATATCTACTGCGGAAGATCGCGTGTCACTAATTGAGGTGTCCAGAAACCCTGAGATAAAGTTGTCAAGCCTGTAGATCTCTTCCTGCATGAGCCTGGAAAACTCCAAGAGCACTTTTTCCTGAGAATATTTTTGAGATATATGCGTGACAGCACCTTTTAAGGCATTTAGGGGGTTTCTGACACCATGGGCAAGAGTGGACGCTTTTTTGCCCATGGCGATAAGACGCTGAATGTCCTCAGGTCTATATCCCTCGCATGTAGAAACGTTGGTAACTTTTATTGCAGCACCAGCGATTTCCTTTGCCGCCAGCAATGGCTTTATGATCACATCTGCTCTTACCCTATAGAAAAGACAATGGATGATATATTTTTCAAGAATGATTTTTCTCTTTTTTTCGATAGAAAATGCCACAGCGTCTCTGTCTTTAAAGAACAAACGGGGGAAAACATGATAATATTTTGCCCCCTTAACAAGCGATGCCGGTTCGCCCGTAAATTCAGTGATGTGTTCATCCCAGGAATTGACAAGCAATTTTTTGTCTACAGAAAAATTGTAAGCATCCGTCATAAAAAAAATACCTCTCACTTGTTACTGTTTTATTGTTTTTTAAAATAAACCAAACTTTAAAATCACTAGGCCGTCTAAGCTATTTTAAATTACCCCTTTAATGTAATTTTAGTTTAAATTTCTGGAATGTCAAGGAGATTCTCTAAGAAAACGTATCCTCTGGGCTCAGAATACAATAGATAAACTGTATACTTTAAAAACAGAATTGATTATTACCTTTTATGTGATATATAAATTATAAATTAGGTTTATTGTTTGTTCAAAACAGGATATATTTTCCACAATAACTGCATATCAATTACAAATAGTTATTATATGCTCGTGAAGAATATCAGCAAATAGAAAGGGGTGACTATATGTGTGGGATAGTTGCTCATAGCCGGAAAGAAAATGCGTTACCCATTTTAATTGATGCTCAAAAAACTTGAGTTCAGAGAGTACGACGCTGCCGGAGTTGCTTATCAGAACTGCAAAGGAATTCAGATATACAACAAAAAAGGCATGATAAATGACCTCCAGGCCTTGATCCCCATCAAATCTCTCTCATTAATAAAATAATGAAGGTGTATCTCTTAGAAACAATAAGAAAATATCTATTAGCTTAGGTTAGTCCCGGTTCAAAGAGCGGTATTCAATCTTTGATTTACGGCTGTTTTCAGAGGAACAGACTGTTTATAAAGCAAATATCCATCTTCATTAGAAGAAAATAATTTTCACAGTCTCCTGGTTTTCAAGCGATAATATTGCCTCGAATGCGATGGCATATAACTTGCTTTTAAAATATTTTACAACCGATAATTTTCTGAATTGATCTTGTGTGTGGAATAGGTGGCATAAATTATGTTCATTATGCTTGAACTTATATATTCCCCAAAGAGAGGTATGTTTTAAAGAAAACCTTCGGATGATGTGAGGGAGAATGTTTATGAGAAAACCCCGGGCAATTATTTATGATGACGAATCCATGATTTTGGAGGTTTTGGAGCAGTTTTTTGCCAGAAGAGGGTACGAAGTTTTTCTGTATGGTTCTCCTGTCGTATGCCCATATGAGAACCTTTTTGACAGCTGTAGCGATCTTCCCCGGTGCGCTGATATCATTATTTCAGATTACAACATGCCTGATATGACAGGGATAGAACTGTTCCAGCGTCAATTAAGCAGGGGATGCAAAACAGATATAAAGATGAAGGCCATTATAACAGGTTCTTGTAATGAGGCAATTTTAAAGCACTGTAAGGACTTAGGCTGCAGATATTTTCAAAAACCAT
>MHDW01000075.1:2592-4303 GCA_001803645.1 Nitrospirae bacterium GWC2_42_7
TGCGTTATGATTTCAAGCATTCAAGCCCGTTGAAGGAAAGAAGGGAAAAAATGCGTTATGATTTCAAGCATGATATTGAGTATCGTATAAATTTTCCAGCTTCACAAAAAGTATTTATGGGCAGTACCGTTGATAAAAACGATAAAGGGCTCGGCCTTCGCATATTTACGCTTCTGCGTAGTGGTGAGGAGATAACTATCATAAAGGGTTTCGATACTGCTCCCCTTAACGGGGTTGTCACGTGGTGCAGCAAACAAGGTGAAAATACTTATAAGGCCGGATTACATATATCAAAAAATTAATTAAACCATCTTTTAGATTCTCGGCCGGGTTTCTTGTTAGTATTTTTTGCTCCCGTTGATCAAAATTCCAGGCTTTTCCTCTCCCGCCAAGCCGTGGCGATATGAACTCTAACTGCTTTTTTTAGGTTTAATGGATATTATCATTCATGCTAAACTAGCGGTTAATTTTGCTGTCAACAAATTTTTCGGGAGATGATAACTTATGACAAATGAAGATCTGATAGATATGAAAAAGTGGTTTTCAGATTATTGCCGGTCTTTTTACACTTCCGATAAACAAGACCAAAAGAACATATCCCTTAAGGAACTTCATACTTTTAATGTATTAGAGAATATTACCCTGATCGCGCAGGAAGAACAACTGAGCCTGAATTATATACTGCTGGCCGGCGCAACAGCCCTTTTTCATGATGTCGGCAGATTCTCTCAATATGCAAAATACAAAACGTTCAAGGACAGTATTTCTGTTAATCATGGAAAGCTTGGCGCAGAGGTCCTTGTTGAAGAGAACGTCCTCAAATCTCTCCCCCCAAATGAAAAAGAGTTGATCGTCAATGCAGTTAAATATCATAATGTCTTTGCTGTTCCTGCTCTTCAGGAACCGGATGCACTCCTTTTAATAAAATTGATACGTGACGCGGACAAGCTTGATATTTATAGGGTGTTTGGAGAGTATTTTGAGACCAAAGAGGAAGACAGGCCTTCGGCTGTCGGCCATGGGCTTCCGGACCTGCCGGAATATTCAAAAGAAATTATTTCCTGTCTCTATGAAAAAAAACCCGCAACCATGTCAAACCTCAAATCGCTGAATGACTTTAAGCTATTGCAGCTTTCATGGATCTTTGATCTTAATTTCAGGACTTCTTTCCGATTGCTTATAGAAAGAGAATACATCAATAAAATATCTGAAACACTTCCCAAAACAGACGAGATCGCAAAAGCGTTACAAGGTTTAAAGGATTTTTCTGCAGCCAGATCGACTTAGCAGAGATAATTAATAAACTTTGATAATATTTGCAGAGCATTTGTGATTTCTCAGATACGCATAAAGTTTCTTGAGATCCATTAATGCAGTCATTTGTAGTCAACGTAAAAAGCCCTGAAGAATCAGGGCGTTTTTTATTCTTTTCAAAATAAGAGTTTTGGTGCCCCCTGCATGATTCGAACATGCGGCCCCAGGTTTAGGAAAAGCAAAAAGTCAAATTCACCAAAACCTTCAAGTTCTTCTGATTAATTAACCAGTTGTAACAAAAAGAAAATCCAATCAGGTCTTGTTTATCTCTGTTGATGCTTGTTTATGAATATCAATAGAAATTGACCTTCGATAGACACCTGTATGGACACGGTTTAACTGGCTAGTTAAGCAAGAAGGGCATGTTACGAGCATGCCCCTCTTGAAAGAAAAAATT
>MHDW01000075.1:4354-7428 GCA_001803645.1 Nitrospirae bacterium GWC2_42_7
AACCTATTGCTTAAACAAGAAAGTTGTAGAAAAAGTTAGTACGCCAGAACCCTCGGCAGTTTCTAAAGGGACTCAGCCATACCTGACAGTAGATCAATATAATCGAGATGTGAAAATAAAGTTCCATAAAATGAATACGATACTTAAGAAGGAAAACGTAAAACCACGTCAAGCAATTACTTCCTTCTCGGAGAGATCAGCAAAACGCTGTAAATTCGCTTTACGTAACAGCATCCACCTTATGAAGGCGATCGTATGTCTGACATACCCTTCTGAATATCCGGAGGACGGAAGAGCTTTTAAGAGGCATCTGGACACCTTTCAAAAAAGGCTTAAAAGACTGAGTATACAAGGATTCACCTGCATGGAGTTTCAAGAACGCGGGGCTCCCCATTATCACATACTGATAACCGGAATTCTTGACAGGCATGAACTATCCCGTATGTGGTTTGAGATTGTTAATTCCGGAGATCCGCAACATCTTCAGGCAGGGACCTCTATTCAGTTCATTGTTGACGATGATGATTATAGGCTTGAACCTGATAGGGTGCGTTATCGTGAGATGAAACGAAAGGGAAGAAAGAACGTAAAACGTATGTTCATTGCTCGTGCTGAAGCAGAAAGTTATATGATCGGGTATTTCAAGAAAATGAATCAAAAGGTTATTCCTGATCACATAAAGAACGCTGGCCGCTTCTGGTCGCATAATCGGGGGCTGGTTGCAAAACTTCATGCAGTGGTATTGTCCGGCAATGATCATGACCTGAAAAGAAAGGTGCGTCTTCTGCGCCGGTGGTATATGTCAAAGCTCCGGTCATGGGGAATACGCTATAAAGGGCAATTTCTTCCTGAGATCATCTGGGACGGTATGCGCTTTGTGAATGATCTTTTGAGACATGCCAGAGGTGATACCCTAGAGCCAGCCTCTTCATAGATCGTGCCGCATATCGCATTATACGAAGCCGCATAAGAGACCTTCACCTTAAAAGCAAGTGTAGCACGTTTAAAATCCCTTCCAAGGTCTGCGGGCATAGCGGAGCAACTCTTTTATGCCCTTCTAGATAAGGTAATAATGTTAGTCCTTTGGTTTTCCCTGCCGAGACTCACGCCTGCCAGCTCTCGCTGGCTGGCGGGCGCCTCGGTAGGCAGGTGGGTTTATTTTTAGTAACCATATCTCACCGGATATTATTTGCTTTCTTCAATCCATTGGTTATGCTATATTTTCTCCATGATCGCGGGAAATAGAAATTACGTAATTGCGAGGTGTAGATATGCATATAGGAACGTTAATTAAAGTCATTACCATAAATCTAATATTAACAACCTTATTATTTCTTTTTTCGATAAGGGAGTCTTTTGCAAATGATAGTACTTCTCACCCAACTGCTACAGGAGTTGAATTCATAAAAAACAATAATATATCAATCGAAAGCGAAACTCTTTTGCTAAAAGCAAAGTCTGTAGAGGTAGAATACGAGTTTTATAACCACTCATCGAAGGAAGTCTCAGTGCATATGGCATTTCCGTTGCCAGAAATTCACAGGGAAAATACTTGGTCCGACGAACCGAAAACATGGAACTTCCATGTTTATGTCAATGGAAAGAAATATAATAATATAAAGCTTCAATGGAGAGCACTTGTCAAAGATTTTGACAAAGCACAACTTCTTAATAAGCTTGGAATATCCATTGTTAATCCATCTCTAAAAACTGAAGAGTTTATTGATAGAGGAAATAGATTTAGTATGGACTGTTTAAATTACAAGCTAAGTAAGGAAGATCAAGAATTGTTGGTCAGCGAGGGGCTTATTTCTGAAAGAGAAGACGGACAATGCTTTGTACCGGAATGGAATGCTCAGGCAATTTATCTCTGGGAGGCAAATTTTGTTCCAAATAAAATTACTAAAGTTAAACACACTTATTCTCAAGATTCAGGATTTGCAGTAGATGGTGTAGGTGAAGAAAATAGTGATGATTGGTCATCCTGGTCTCAACGTTTAAGAATTATGCAATATGGTGAAGAGATACGAAATGCTACAAAAAAACTTAGTAAAGTTCGGTATATAATTGTTAGTTTTTATAAATATGTTATTCATACTGGTGGTAATTGGAAGGGATCAATTAAAAAATTCAAATTCATTGCAGAAGGTCCAAAGGATTCTTATGCTTGGGTTGATGCTCCGTTCCCAATAAAAAGAATTTCAGATACAGTCCTTTCTGCTGAAATAAATAATTATAAACCAAAATCAAAAACTGAATATCTTGAGATTCAAAAGAAAAAACAAAAAGACATTACAATTGAAAAAGAGGAAAAAGATATAACGTTCTATTATGCGGAAGATGCAAGTTTCTATAACTACGTACCTCCTGAACACTGAATATCTTGAGATTGCAAAGAAAAGAATAATAAAACATGACATTAGTGCTGCACAGGACAGCAACCGTTGAGGCAGATATTGTAAATAAATTATTATTTTAACATTACTCCCAGTAACCTTCACGGATACAACTTATTGATTTGCGTTTAGTAGGAGGTGAAATCAATAAAGCCTTAGTACCGTTTTTATATGCATGGTATTTTAAGAAAAGCTGAAAAGATAATAATTATAGCGATACGTACCCCGAAATGATAATATAAGGCATGGAAATTCAGATCGATCCTCATACCTTGGAGCGGGCCGAAGAACGCGGCACTAACGAAGCTGAAATTCATGACGTGATTAATACAGGGTCTGCAATTCCTGCAAAGTATGGACGTATTGGGAAGGCCAAGGTTTACGATTTTAAACAAAACCGTCATAATAAAGTTAGACAAAATGTTGAAGGCTGGGGATATTAAAAGAAAGCGTCGATATCCATCATGCCATGCAGAACCCTGACAATCTCAATGCCGTTGCTAATCGGCATATAAAAAATCAGGTACTTGCCGACCGGAAAACTTTGTAAACCGGCATGGAGTTCATCCCGATTTCTACCCATATTCGTGAACTGCGCGAGTTTGCGACTTGTTTCCTCAATTTCATCAAGAAGTTTGTCCGCATTGTCGGGGTTGTCCTGAGCTATATACCACCAAA
>MHDW01000075.1:7500-8936 GCA_001803645.1 Nitrospirae bacterium GWC2_42_7
CGCATCAAGCCGTTTACGGCCTCGCGCCTTAATGTCTCCCACGTCTAAAGGTGTTGGCTTGCCGCTGTCCAAGCCTTTCTTGATTTCGGCCCTTAGTTCTTCAACACGCAAGGAGTGTCTCCGGTCTCGTTCTTCAAGAAGGCGCAAGGCATCGCGCATAACTTCGCTTGCGGAACCATAAAGCCCGCTTTCCACCTTATTTTTTACCAGTTTTTCAAGTTGTGGAGTAAGTGAAATGTTCATTATTTTATTTCCTCCTTTGACCTAATGATAACATAGAATAACAAACTTTGTTATAAAAAAGGGGAACACGAAAAACCTAAAACATTCGAGGCAATAGAAACTTACGCCTGTTAAAATCAGGAGGCTTGTAAGATTCCCTATGGCTTATATTTTGGAACTGGAGTTCAGGCTTGGATGGGACATGCATCAATAGAGATAACCATTAAGCATTATGGTCACTTAGCACAATCTTTCAGAAAGGAGGAAATCAGGAAAATTGAAGGAAGGATGGACACCTGTGTGGACACCGAGAAAATAAAGAAGGATTACGAATCTCGTAACCCCTTGAAAAATAATGGTGCCCCCTGCATGATTCGAACATGCGGCCCCAGGTTTAGGAAACCTGTGCTCTATCCACCTGAGCTAAGGGGGCTTTTGGTTTCAGATATTATACACAAAATTATCACAAAACGCGCAGAGGTATTGCTCAAAGCCTGTTTGCTTGACATTAACGGAAAGTAAGGTTTATAATTTTTGCTCAGGTAAATACTATGGGAACATATACTACATTTCATCCACATAAGATTAAGAAAAAGAAGACCCACGGTTTTCGTGAGAGGATGAGCACTGCTGCCGGCCGCAATGTTATCAAGAGAAGAAGGCAAAAAGGACGGAAAAAACTGGCGGTTTAAAAAGCCGGAAACTCCTGTATTCCCTTAATAAAAAGAGGGATTTTGAGGAGGTTTTTGAGCAGGGCAAAAAAAATTCATCTCAGTATACTGTAATATACGCAAAATCCAATGGTCTAAACCACAGCAGGCTCGGGCTTTCTGTTAGCAGGAGAATCGGCAATGCTGTTGTACGTAACAGGATAAAACGGCGGATACGGGAAATCTTAAGAAAACATTTGGCAAAGAATCCTTTGCATTATGATTATATTTTTGTTGCCAGAAAGGATTCTGTTTCAGCTGATTTTGACAAGTTTGAAAAAAAAATATCCGACTTTCTTTTAAGACTTAATAATGAAAAAAATACTGGTAATAATCATAAAGCTTTATAAGTTCATTCTTTCGCCGGTGCTGCCTAACAGCTGCCGTTTTAGTCCTACATGCTCTGAATATTCGATAGAAGCCCTGAACAAATACGGAGCATTCAAGGGATCGTTTCTCACATTAAAAAGGATATTCAGATGCCACCCGTTTCATCCGGGCGGA
>MHDW01000076.1 GCA_001803645.1 Nitrospirae bacterium GWC2_42_7
AAATCATAATTTCCTCCTATAAAGCATAGGCTGTTATAAGAATAAGATTGCCATGCTCTTTAAACCTGCATACAACATGAATAATTCTGCCATTTTTTGCAGGGCCTTCTATTCTATATCTCGTTCCACGTATGTCTTCTGTTAGTTTCTTCTCTATTCTTCCTTTAATTATAGCATTTTCAATGTCTACTCTTTCCAACTCGTCATCCAGCATTTCTTCTTCTGCATGGTCGGAAAGGTAGTAGTCTTTTTCTGTAACCTTTTGCCGGATTTTTTGTAATGTTCTCATTCTTAATAACCCACTCAAGAACGTCAGGCCTTTTTTCCATACAAAACTTTTCCGCTCATTTGAATATTTTTAATAAATGGATCAAAGTATTTTTCCCTTTTCTTAAGTTCTGCAGGGGTCTTTACAATTATATCCATCGGTATTGTCCGAGGCTCTAAAAGTTCACTGACCATAGCATAGCGTTCAATGCCTTTTTTCTTGGTATTCAAAGTCACAAGCAGGTCAATGTCACTGTCCTTGGTAAATGTACCTTTTACGAATGAACCAAAAAGTATAATCTTCTCAATATCGAGATTATCTACCAGCCGTTTGACAATGGTATTCATGACTGTTTTTGTTTCTTTCGGACTGAGTTTCTTCATTGAATTAAATTAGCATATAGAAGGAGTAATGTAAACTATGGATTAAGTGAAGCCCTGGCGGAGATTTTTGACCTCAAAAGTGCTATGTTCACAGTCAGTTCACGGTTTAGGTTTCGCATCAATGCGTTTAATAAAATTTCCATGATTATCAACTAACACAAGACCATTTAACTTTATCCCAGATAAAAAAACGTCCAGATTATATTTTAAAGCATTATTATCAGGTTCTATTGCTAAAGCCTCTTTTGTAATAGTTATTGCTTTCTCACTATCTCCATCCCGAGCATAACATAATCCTAGATTCATTAATACACTAACGTCCCTCGGGTTCACTTTCCTGCATTGGTTAAAAAGCTCAATCGCTTTTTTAAAATGCATTTTCTCAACAAGCGAGCATCCAACTGTAAATTCAGGTTCAAGAGGAGAAAAATATTTAAGCTGGATACGCCTAATTAAAGGTATATGTGAAGTTAGAGGCCATATTTTTTTTGAAAAAAATATAATTATCATTATTACCAGATGACCAAATGCACCAAAAAGCAACAAAAATGATTTTTTAGGATTCAAGAGCAATAGTTGCCATGCTAGTTTTACTCTACTATATCCAGATGCAATCAATTTACCATTAGCAAATAAACATTTTAACTCGATTTCACGAATCTGCGGTATGGTTCCTCCAGACTCATAAGCCTTCCGAACATGATCAAGAGCTCGGTCGTAATTTCCAAGATCACTTTGAATTGCAGCGTAATTATATTCAATAATCCATCCATTAAGTCCTTTATCCTTTGCGCTTTCGATTTCATTAAATGCAAGATCAGGCCTTTTCGACATTCCGTACGAAGTAGACATTAGGACGTGCCAGAAAGGGTCTGCTCTAAGTTTTGATGATTTACGAAACATTTTTCGAGCATCTTTGTGTTTGCCAGCAATATCCAACAATATTCCCATTGCATCAAGAAAAACATGTGTCTTAGGATATTTATTATGACCTCTTTCAGCAACATGATACACGAACAACCAATCTTTATTCTGAGGCCCATAGTCAATATTATTAACCCAATCTTTAAAAGAGAAAGTTAAAGCCATAATAATTACATAATATTCCATAGCCTCACGATCAAAAGGGTTAACATCAAGAGCCTTCTTAAGATAATTTATTGCTTCTTTAAAATGCCCTTTTTCTTTAAATTCTTTTTTAACAATTTCAGTATAGGGGTTACCCAAATTTGATTGAGCTAATAATTTATTTTGTACCTCGATTAATTGCTCTAGTGTTTGACTTTTTCTCTCTGTCGAAACATGACTAAAAACTTGCCAAGCAATACCAATGAGAACCAAACATGTTCCAATAATGGGATATGTTCCAGTTAAAATCCCACCAATCCCGGATACGATAATAATTATTACAGAGATAATCTGAAGCATTTTATTCATTAAAAGACCTAAACGTTTTTCTTTCTTTGCCTCGGCATTTTCGATTGTGCCGCAAAGACCTGAGACTGTGAAAGGACATTCACATGGGAATATTTTTGAGTTGTTCTAATGTCTGTATGTCCTAAGACCTCTTTAATAATTGCTATCGACACTCCGCTGGATGCTGCCATAGACGCAACAGAATGGCGTGTAGCTTGATAAAGTTCTATATCTACCCCTACAGCCTTAGTCGCTTCTTTCCAGAGTCTCTGGAGCGTATCAGTAAGATATGGCTTGCCTGAATTCGGGGTAATGAATAGATAGTTTTCTGAAAATTCCCCGGTAACTGTATTTATCATTGATTCCCCATCCTGTTAGAGAAAATAATTCATTCTCGCTATATCTGTCAAGGAAATTCCGAGAAAAAGCATGGGGCAAATAAAGAGGATAAGATGCTTTTTCGTTCCTTTGATAATATTCCTGATAAACAGCCTGTCCCCTTTTTCTTGTTCTCAGTGGTAACCAAATCCCGGATAGAGCAGATTGATGCAGGCCAGATGTATTGGATCAAAGACGTAATCGAACACTTTCCAGGCGATCAACAACCCGAAAAACATAAATTGTGTATTTTCTATAAAATCAAGATAGCTGACTGCCTTATCTTTGCCGAGGAGCAGGGGGACTACGCCGCTTCCGTCAAGAGGCGGAACAGGCAGAAGGTTGAAAAAGAACAATACGAGATTCAGGGAGAACATAATGCTGATGAAAGTGGCAACGCTTGAAAAAACGCCAGGGTTCACAGCTTCGATAATATGGGAAAAGTTTAGAGTTTCAGGCGGGAAGAAAATATCGAAAGCCATGCCAATCCTAATGAGCGCGGCACAGACGAGAACGATCACCAGATTTGCTGCCGGTCCTGACAGAGACATCCACGCAGAACGATCGGGATGCCGGCGCGCCCAGTCTCTGTCATAAGGCACGCTCGCCCAGCCTATCATCCATCCGCTCGCCAGAAATGAAAAAATCGGAACCACTATCGTACCAATATACTCCCGTTTTATATGCGGCAAAGGGTTCAGAGTCACATGGCCTTCATTATAGGCTGTGTTGTCGCCAAGCCTCATCGCAGTGTATGCATGAGAAGCTTCGTGCATAACAATCGAAAAGATAAAAGCAAAATACCAGGTCAAACCTTCAGCTAACTTGTCCATAAAACCCCTTTTTCATAATCTGACCTTAAATTTATGGATGCAACAGAACAGTTCATCTTCATTCTTCTTTTTGGAGATGGCTTTTTCTTCCGGAATTTTACAAAGCTCCTTCAAATCCGATCTGATCGCAAGTAGTGCCTTAGTGAATGCATGATTGAACGCTGAATTTATTTCATTTTCAGAGCTTGCCCAGTTTATCCTTTCATCGATGCCCCTGTAAACCTTGTCCTTCAGCATATTATCATTTCTGAAATATCTGATCCCAAACACTACATTAGTTATTTTTGAAGCTGATACGCTCTTTATATAAGCCTTCTTCAGCTTTACATCCATTGTCAGCGCTTGCCCTCCGATAGCTTCCAGTCCGTTATTAAAAACTACCTGATATCCGTCAGACCTCAGTTTTTTGAATGCTTCAGAAAGCCAATCTGTCATGTCCTCAGCATAAACCGGTCGCTGAAGTTCCCCAAGACTTTTTTTGTCCGGTCGTTCGTCTGTAATAGTGATAAAGAGTTGGCATTTCCCGACTTCGGAAGTCTCCTGTCCGTTCTGTCCATCATCGGTAATATCCAGGGAGGATTTTGAAATATATACAGGGTCACTCGAACACCCGCAGAGCATTAATAAGAAAAGAAGCGCACCGATAATATAGAACTTTTTATTCATTCTATTCTCAGTCAGTCTGCTATCTGAGCAACCGATGGATTATCAGGTGCTTTTATTGAAAACATCGCCCCATTATCAAGCTGTATAATTACAAATGGATTGTCTCTGGAAATTACGTTTCCCTCTATCCCTTGAAGTTCGATTTTCTCGCCTTTTGATGACTGATCCGGCAGATCAGTCCGATTAATATCAATCGCAATCATCCTTGCAAGCTCCTTGATGCCATCGCTCAGGGCTGTTTTCACCTGAATGCTCTTATCCTCTGTCCAGTACTGGAGATTTTCTTCTTTTTCGCCCTCCTTGACTACCTCTTCCTGATACGTAAGGACATTTTTATATATAGCATTCTCCAGATCAGCAGGTCTCTCGTCTGACTCAGTTTTGTATTTTTGTAAACTCTCGCTTTTTGGAAGCAAATGAACAGAGCTTGCGATTTTAAATGATTTAAAGTCACTGGAGAAATAATAGCTGGGTTGGACAAGGAGTATCGCGCTTGCGCTGGCGTTAACAAAACAGCGGTCAGAATTTTCTTCCGTAAGCATTCCCTCAAGATTGATTTGACCTACGTTCAGCCACGTCACAGACTTAACGCTGTTCTGGATCTCCTTCTTAAGAGTATTGCCAAAGTCGAAGTCTACCAAAGAATTCTTGATCGGCATTATGGAGGCCTCAGCCTTTTTGGCTCTCGAATGGTCAACGGCCGAATCAATCAGTGCCGCTATCAGACCTCCGCCTGTAGCCATCGAGACTTTGGATTTGTCGATTTCTGCATATATCTCCTGCTGTTGTAAAAATATATAAATATCACACGAGGAAATATTTTCCCGTGCTTCCTGATTTAAAGGTGTATGAACCTTGGCTGCACAACCAAAGCTCACAATTGAGATAACTAGAATTACAAGTAGATTGATCTTCCTCATCTTTTTTCCTCCAATTTTATTCGGTATATTTCCCTGCAAATAATAATAAAATTAAAAATCGGTCAGCTAACAACAAATATAAGTGTTTTCCTTAGAATGGTCGCAACAGACTGATTAATGAAAAAATTAATTTCAGGAAAGTCTGCTGTAGTTTTATTTATCATCGATCCCCATCCTGTTAGAGAAAATAATCCATTGGCCCTATATCTGTCAAGAAAATTCTATCTGCCCGGAAATAATCCCTTCAGTCCTTTTGTTACAGCATCAAAAGGTACAGCAAAAATCCCATCACCTAATGTATATCGCGTGTTTCCCGGATATATCACTGCAATACGGTCGAGACCCAGTTCATCCTTGGCATTTCTCATTGACGGAGTAAGCTTAGGCGCGTCCACCCTCTTGCATTCAACTCCGTACATGCGCCCCTGTTTTACAAGCAGCAAATCTATCTCAGCCCCGCTATGAGTCGCCCAATAGTAAATATCATCAGGGCTTGTTGCTTTTATAATCTCCTCTATCACATATCCTTCCCATGACGCTCCGTTCTTGGGGTGGCCAAGCAAATCCCTCTCAGTTCTGATACCAAGAAGGTAATGGAGCAGGCCGGTATCACGCAGATATATCTTGGGAGCTTTGACCTGCCGCTTTTTCAGGTTGACATGCCACGGCTGTATCTGGCGCACCATAAAAACCCCTGACAAAATATCGAGATACCTCCGCACCGTAGGTTCGCTTATACCAAGAGAGCGTGCAGGCTCCGCCGCATTCCACATCTGACCATGGTAATGGGCCAGCATCATCCAAAAACGGAGCAATGCAGGAGCCGGAGTCCCTACTCCCAATTGCGGCAGGTCTCTTTCCAAAAATGTCTGGATAAAATTCTTTCGCCATGCAAAGCTGTCAATCTCTGTGCGCGCCAGAAACGACGGAGGAAAACCACCTCGCAGTCTATGCTTTGATAATTTTGAAAGCCCGACTTCAACAATACTAAGACCACTCATAGCAACTGTTTCGATACGACCCGCAAGTGATTCAGACGACTGTCTTAAAAGCTCGGGAGAAGCGCTGCCAAGAATGAGAAAACGGGCTGGCATCGGAACACGGTCAGTAAGCACCCGCAGCACCGGGAACAAATCCGGCCTTCTCTGCACCTCATCAATAACAACAATGCCTTTCAAATCCTTTAAAGCAGTCATAGGTTCGTCCAGACGGGAAAGGCTGGCAGGGTCTTCGAGATCGAAATAGTTGGGTGAATCGATCCTGACCAGCGTTCGCGCCAGAGTCGTTTTGCCGCATTGCCTCGGACCGATGAGCGCTACCGCGCGGCTGCGCCTGACGGATGACCGCACTTCCTTTATGAGACTGTCGCGCTTTATCATGAACGCATTATACCATGAAAGTCTAAAATGTCATGTTCGATTTTCAAGGTAAACGGATTCTTCGATGTAGTCGGGAATTCGGGGTTGATGCTTTTAGTACTTTACTCTCTCAATCGAGCTAATGTTCTTAAACCATT
>MHDW01000077.1:0-4107 GCA_001803645.1 Nitrospirae bacterium GWC2_42_7
CAATCCAAAACCTCCGGCTATGTTCTCGCCGTTTGCGATCACAAGGTCTATTTTGTATTTCTCTGTCAGTTCCGGCAACAGGGATTTAACAGCAATCCTGCCGTTTTTCCCGACAATATCTCCGATGAAAAGGATTTTCACAATAAAAAATCCTCAGCTCTTAGATTGTAGAATATATTTTTTGGAATCCAAGGGAAACCCACCCCTGCACCCCTCCCAAGAGGGGACTTAAAACAACCTGACCCTATCCCCAGAAAGAGTAAAGCAAGGTTCCCTCCTGGGAGGGACAGGGGGGTGGGTTGGTTTTCTCTATCTTTTAGTTTCTGTTTCTTATTTCGCATATTCCACATATCTGGATTCCCTGATGACAGTCACTTTGATCTGCCCGGGATATGACATCTCTGCCTCAATTTTCTTTGAAAGATCCCGAGCTATCAGGGAGGACATTTCATCATTTATGTCCTCAGGTTTTACAATGATCCTTATTTCCCTGCCTGCCTGAATTGCATAACACTTATCAACACCTTTGAAAGAAAGGGCCATCTGCTCAAGTGTCTCAAGGCGTTTAAGATAATGTTCGATACTTTCGCGTCTGACTCCCGGTCTTGCTGCTGAGAGAGCGTCTGCTGCTGCTACAAGAGCAGCTTCTGTAGTGATCGGGTCCCCTTCGCCGTGATGTACCTGAATGGCGTTAACGACCTTATTGTTCTCACCATGTTTTTTCGCCAGATTTGCGCCTATTTCTTGATGAGAACCTTCTGTATCATGATCAATGGCCTTGCCTAAATCGTGCAGAAGGCCGGCGCGTTTGGCAAGTTTTGCATCCACTCCGAGTTCTGATGCCATCATTCCTGCAATATATGCGACCTCGCGTGAATGCTGAAGTACATTCTGGCCGTAGGACGTCCTGTATTTCAGTCTGCCGAGGGTCTTTATGAGTTCAGGATGTATACCTGAGAGCCCGAGGTCAAAGACTGCTTTTTCCCCTTCTTCTCTTATGTTTGAATCCACCTCTTTTTTAATCTTTTCTACAATTTCCTCTATTCTTGTAGGATGAATTCGGCCGTCTGAAATAAGCCGTTCAAGAGATAGCCTTGCTATTTCGCGGCGAACAGGGTCAAAGCCGGAAAGAGTGACCATTTCAGGGGTGTCGTCAACAATGAGATCAACGCCGGTTGCTGCCTCGAGAGCCCTGATATTTCTTCCTTCCCTACCGATGATCCTGCCCTTCATCTCGTCATTCGGAAGGCTTACAGCTGTAACTGTAGCATCAGCAACATAGTCGCTTGCATAGCGCTGTATTGCAGTGCCTATTATTTCCTTGGACTTCTTATCAGCAGTCTCTTTTGCTTCATCTTCTATTCTCTTTACAAGTTTTGCTATCTCGAATCTCGATTCTTCCTCGCAGCGTTTCAGTATCTCCTGCTTTGCCTCTTCCTGTGTAATTCCGGAAAGATTTTCGAGCATCTGAGATTGTTCTTTTAAAAGCTGAGTATAACGGTTATCTTTCTCCTGGATAGAACGCTCTTTTGAACTATAGTCCTTTTCCTTTTTGCTTAAATCCTGGTCCCGTTTTTCGATCTGATCGAATTTCCTTTCGATAGTCTCTTCTTTCTGCCTTAATCTTTTTTCGAGATGGTTAAGGTCAGAACGCCTTTCCTTTAATTCCTTTTCAGCCTCTGTTTTTGCCTGATAAATAATGTCTTTTGCTTCAAGAGATGCTTCTTTTTTAATAGAGTCGGATTCTTTTTTTGTCTCCTCGAGTATTCTGTTTTTATCTTTTTCTATGGAACTCCCCTGATTCTTAAGCATACTTTTGTATATTAAGCTCAAAATCAGGCCAATCAGAATTCCGGTAGCAACAGCAATAATCACAAAAAGGATGTTGTCAGTCATTTAAATTACTCCTCCTTTTTTGAAGCCTTGATTTAATGATTTTTTCATATCCTTCTGAGGAAGGACTATAAAATGAATTGTGTTTGTTCATGTAAGACTGTTTAACATAATGTTTTTCGAAATCATGCGGGTAAAGATATCCTTTGCCGGCCCCGAGCCTTTTAGCCCCGGCATAATGGGAATCTCTTAGATGTTCCGGCACCTGCTGAAGGGGATTATTGCGGATATTTTCCGCTGCTTTTTCTATAGCAATATATGATGCATTGCTCTTTGGAGCAGCAGCGACATATATTGCTGCCTGAGCAAGAGGGATACGGCCTTCAGGCACCCCGATCTTTTCGAGCGCTTTCATTGCAGAAACAGCAACAACTAAAGCTGATGGATCTGCATTTCCTACATCTTCGGATGCGCAGATTACGATCCGTCTAGCGATAAAAAGAGGGTCTTCGCCGGATTCCAACATTTTAGCAAGCCAGTAGACAGCAGCGTCAGGGTCAGAGCCGCGCATGCTTTTTATGAAAGCAGATATAGTATCGTAATGCTGGTCCTCATCATAATAGAGAGATTTGTTCTGTATAACGTCCTTCACATGAGCAGGTGTGATGACATATTTGTTTTGTTCTTTGTCAAAAGATGATATAAAAGAGAGTTCAAGGATGTTTAGAGCCCTCCTTGCATCACCTTCGCAAACAGATGCGATAAAATCAACAGCCCCTGCTTCGATCGAAATCTCATAATTGCCGAGCCCTTTTTTATCAGAAAGAGCCCTTTGTAATATCTTTTTTATGCTGTTTTCTGTAACAGGCATGAACTGGAAGATGAGGGACCTTGATGAAAGTGCAGGCACGAGAGAGAAAAAAGGATTCTGTGTGGAAGCTCCGATAAGGGTCAACTCACCTGTTTCAACATGGGGCAAAAGGGCATCCTGCTGAAGTTTGTTGAACCTGTGGATCTCATCTATAAAGAGGATCGTTTTTCCGCGTTTTCTGAGGGTAACTGTTTCCCTGATGTCTTTTATGCCCGCGGTGACAGCATTAAGAGAGACGAAATCCGCCTTTGTCTTTTTTGCTATTATATGTGCCAGCGCGGTCTTCCCTGTTCCGGGAGGGCCATAGAAGATAAGTGATACCAGCTTGTCTTCTTCGATAAGTCTTCTGAGCGGTTTGTTCTCATCAAGAAGATGAGACTGACCGAGAAGCTCATCAAAATCCTCTGGCTGCATTCTCCACGCAAGCGGAGGTGTTCCTGTTTGTTCTTTAAAAAGATCCAATTTTCCGGTCCAGAGCCGGATTATGGCAAGAGCAAGACTTTCGGAGTTGAGAGAACTTCTATTTTAAAAGAGTTAGGGTTGCTAAAATTTATCGAAAAGCCTGTAAAAACAGACTTAAAACTATTTTCTCTCTCTTTATTGCTATTTTCTCCAAAAATCTCTTTAACCATAAAAACCAGCATAATAATTTTTAAAATGATCCCACCCTGCCGTGTATGTGAACAATCAGATCCGCCTATTAAATAGGTGGGTGCCATGAAGGGGTCTTTAGGCTTCTGCCGCAGGGGCAACATGCACACCGACACCTTACGCTGGCTCCCGAAAGATCTAATTTGATGGATCAATTTTTTCACATATCACCTGCAGGGCAGGTAATCGCCCTGTATCTATCTATATTTATACCAGAAATCGGAATAATAGAGCAAGGAAAAAATTCTTTAGGAATGGAGACTTTTAGCTTGTATTGCAAGCAGTTTTTTAATAAACTATTTAGTGTTTGTTTATTAAAGTCAAATTCCCCCTCTCTCTCGCCCTCTCCCTCCAGGGGAGAGGGTTGAAAATACGCCCCTCCCTTGAGGGGAGGGGATGAAGGGGAGGGTGATTAGTAGTTTATAAATAGACACTATTGGATAATTTTAAAATATGAATGCGATGATCCTGGCTGGAGGAGAGAACAGACGTATAGGATTTCAGAAATGCCTTGCTGATATAAAAGGCAGCAGGATTATCGAAAGGAACCTGAAAAAGTTTGAGAAATACTTTAAAGTAGTATTTATAAGTACCAATGATCCCGAAGCTTTTTTTTATCTTGGGACATTTTTAACAGGAGATATTTTGGATCATTGCGGACCGATGACAGGTATATATTCTGTGCTGGCATCTTCAGGTTCTCAGGAGATCTTTGTTTCAGCCTGTGATATGCCTTTTATTGATGAGAAAGT
>MHDW01000077.1:4164-6137 GCA_001803645.1 Nitrospirae bacterium GWC2_42_7
AAGATCAGGCTTCAGGATTGTGGAATGACAGCTTTTTTAGAAGAGGTAGATACTGTGTATATAGAGGAGGAAGATATTGCAAGGATCGACCCTACTGGGAGATCTTTTGTGAATATCAATACAATGGATGATTATAAAAGCTCATAGATAATAGTTGATAGGTCATAGCTAATAGCTCATAGTAAAAATCTTTTGAACCTATGACCTAAGAGCTATCAGCCATGAGCTAAGAGCTATGAGCTAAAAAAAGGAGGTACGTGATGTTTGGTTTAGGAACAACAGAACTGGTTATGATTCTTGTTATTGTGATCATTCTTTTTGGTGCGAAGAGGCTTCCGGAACTTGCAAGCGGAATGGGAAAGGCGATCAAGAATTTCAAAAAGGCTACAAATGAGCCGGATGAGATAGATGTAACACCCAAAAAGGAAGAAGTCAAGGGAGTAGAAGAAAAAAAGAAAAGTGAATAGAGGACCTATAGCTGAAATAAACCTCTCTGCTCTTCAGCATAATCTTAAGATCATAAAACAGATTGCCAAAAACAGAACTGTGATCGCAGTTGTAAAGGCAGATGCTTATGGCCACGGCGCGGTTGAGGTATCAAAGAAACTGGTGGCTGAAGGTGTTTCTTATCTTGCTGTTGCATTTACAGGCGAGGCAAAAATGATCAGAGATGCAGGAATTGATGCGAAGATCATTGTGCTTTTTGACCGTACCAATATATCCGATTATTTTAAATACGATCTTATACCAGTAATACATGACAAAGATATTGCTTTAGAATTTTCGAAGGAGGCTTCGACGCAAGGCAGGCCTGTCACGGTTCATCTCAAGATCGATACAGGCATGGGGAGGATGGGTTTTAGTCCTGAGAGAGCTGTTGCTGATGCCATTGAAATATCAGGGATGCCCGGGATAAAGATAGAAGGATTAATGAGCCATTTTTCTGAGGCTGATCTGGCTGATAAATCTTATGCTGTTAGACAGCTTGAAATATTCAGCAGAACACAAAAGAGCATCTCTGAAAAACTCGGGTATTCCCTTATCTCGCACATGGCAAACAGCGCTGGTGTTCTTTCTTTTGGAGAAGCCCTTCTCGATGCTGTAAGGCCGGGACTTATGCTTTACGGGTATTCTCCTTTCAGCGAACAATACGGATTAGAGCCTGTAATGAAGGTTAAAACAAATATTCTCATGTTAAGAGATCTGCCCGCAGAATACCCTGTCAGTTATGGCAGGACTTTTATAACAAAAAGGGAAAGCAGAATAGCGGTGATCCCGACCGGATATGCTGACGGATATAACAGGCTTTTTTCTAACAATGCCTTTGTATTGATCAGAGGTAAAAGGGCTCCAGTGGCCGGCAGGGTCTGTATGGACATTACTTTAGCGGATGTTACTGATATTGACGGTGTTTCAGAAGGTGATGAGGTGGTTTTTCTCGGCAGGCAGGGCGAGGATATAATAACTGCAACAGAGCTTGCAGCAAGAATTAATACCATACCTTATGATATCATTACATCACTTGGGAGCAGGGCAAGAAAGGAATATCTGCATTGATGAATTTTGTAGAACGGATTGGAAAAATAATAATAGTTTTTTCTGAAGAACTGGGAAGGATATTCCTGCTTTTGTTCGCAACATTAAAGCAGCTCTTTTTACCTCCGGTCGAAGCAAAAAATATTTTCAAACAGATGCTTGAGATAGGGGTTAAATCTCTTCCCGTTGTGATAGTTACTGCTATCTTTACAGGAATGGTCTTTGCATTACAGACATATACAGGGTTCAAGAGGTTCGGCGCAGAGTCACTTGTCGGGACTGTTGTGGCGCTTTCTATGACAAGAGAACTCGGGCCTGTGCTTACAAGCCTTATAGTTTCAGGCAGGGCAGGCGCAGCCATGGCTGCAGAACTCGGCACCATGAGGGTAACAGAGCAGATAGATGCATTAGAGACCCTTGCAACCAACCCGGTAAAA
>MHDW01000077.1:6190-12527 GCA_001803645.1 Nitrospirae bacterium GWC2_42_7
AGTAGGATTGTTCGAGACGAGTTCTGTGGTCTACTGGAAAAAGACATGGGATTTTCTTGAGGCAAGCGATATCTATAACGGGCTGATAAAGGCCTGCTTTTTCGGGGCCGCAATATCTCTGATAAGTTGTTACAAGGGCTTTTATACAAGCGGCGGTGCAGAAGGTGTTGGAAAAGCGACTACAGGAGCGGTAGTGCTGTCATCTATGACAATCCTGATTTCGGATTACTTTCTTTCCAACTTGTTATTCAGATGATAAAATTAGAAGAGGTATATAAATCATTCGGAAAAAAAGAGGTATTAACAGGGCTTGACCTTGAGATCAGAAAAGGAGAAAGCCGCGTGATTATCGGCGGAAGCGGTTCAGGGAAAAGCGTTATTCTTAAGCATATTGTCGGAATACTGCGGCCTGAAAAGGGCAGGGTGCTTATTGACGATCTTGATATCGAGACACTCGATGAGGCCGGACTTTACAGGATAAGGAAGAAGTTCGGAATGCTCTTTCAGATGGCAGCGTTATTTGATTCGATGAATGTCTGGGAGAATGTGGGATTCGGCCTCAGAAGACATGAGAAAATGAAAGATAAAGATATAAAAGAGATCGCAACAGAAAAGCTCAGAATGGTCGGGCTGGTAGGTGTCGAAAATCTGATGCCTTCAGAGCTATCAGGAGGAATGAAGAAGAGGGTGGGGCTTGCCCGTGCTATAGCGCATGAACCTGAGATACTGCTTTATGACGAGCCTACAACAGGACTTGACCCGATAACTGCTGATGCTATAAACGATCTCCTTGTAGAGATGCGTGAGAAGCTTTCAGTGACATCTGTCGCTATAACGCATGACATGAGCAGCGCATGGAAGATAGCAGACAGTATTTCCATGTTGTATGATGGAAAGATAATAGATACAGGCACGCCGGACGAGATAAAGAACACTGCTAATCCATTTGTGAAACAGTTTATTACCGGCAGCGCCTTTGGACCAATCAAGATAGAAGGAGTGGATCATGAGAGGCAGCTCAACAGAGCTTAAAGTAGGGGCTTTTGCATTAACAGTCTTAATTGTCTTTGCTTTTATGACCTTTAAGGTGGGAGGTCTGGAATGGGCAAAGAAAAAGGGAAATACTGCATATGTTTATTTTAATAATATTGCCGGACTTGATGAGAAGACAAGGGTCAAAATTGCCGGGGTTGATTCAGGAGTCATTGAACAGATAGACCTTTTAGATGGCAGGGCCAAGGTCAGGCTCAGATTAGATCCCGGCCTAAAGATATATAAGAATGCTGTTGCTACGATAAGAACAACAGGCCTGCTTGGTGATAAATTCCTTGATCTTCAAATAGGCAGTCCGGATGCATCTGCATTAAAAGACGGAGAAACAATAACTAATGTTAAAGAACTTGTTGATATGGATGATCTTGCACGGAGCCTTATTACGGTCTCGAACAATTTTACTAACCTTGCAAGATCTCTGAATGACGTGCTTGGAACTGAAGAAGCCAAGAGGTCATTAAGCCAGACAATAACAAACCTCAGGGAGATCACAACAAATCTTAACCGGACCATCTCTGTTAATGACGAAAAGCTCAGGACAGTTCTTGATAATATAAATAGCCTTACAACTTCAGTCAACAATCTGATAGATAAGAACAGTGAGCCGCTCACCACAACGGTTGCTAACATGAGAGACTTCTCCGGCAGTCTCAGATCCAATGGACCTGAACTCATAGAGAACCTTAATAAAGCCACACAGGAACTCAAAGCCATGGTTGAAGAGAACAGGCCTGGGATCAAACAGACCGTTGACTCTTTTGGGAGCATAGCAGAGAAGATAGAGAGGGGCGAAGGCTCATTAGGAAAACTTGTCAAGGATGACAGGCTTTATGAATCTTTTAACAAGGCAGCAGAGGGTATCAATAAGACTATCTCAACAGTTGACAGATTCAGGACATTCATAACATTTCAGTCAGATTATCTTACGAAGGCAAAAGACGCGAAGGGGTATTTTTATGTTACTCTTCAGCCAACTGCAGATAAATATTACATTCTCGGAGTTGTCGGAGACCCTGTGGCAAACGTAAGCTCAAAAGAGACAAGAAAAACCGTTTCTGGAGTGACGACAGTCACTCAGGAAGATGTAATAAAGAAGAAGATAGAGTTTACAGCACAGTTCGCAAAGAGGTTCGGCGATGCTGCATTGAGGATCGGACTGACAGAGAATACTTTCGGTGCAGGCGGGGATTATTTCTTTAATGACGATAAAGGCAAGATATCTGCTGATGTTTGGGATTTTTCGAAAAACGAAAAGTATTCCAAGAACCCTCATGTAAAAGTTGGTGTCGACTATTTTCTATTCAAGAATCTTTTCCTGAGCGCAGGAGCTGACAATCTTTTAAATTCCCGGTGGAGAGGAGGCTACGTTGGGGCCGGAGTGAGATTTGAAGATGAGGACTTCAAATATCTATTCAGCACTCTGCCTAGCATCCCGATGAAATAGACATGCGCAAGAAGATAGGCGAGATACTGGTAGAAATGGGCTTTATTACTGAAGCAGAGATTAATTCGATACTCGAAATTCAGAGATCCGAAGGGACTGCAAAAAGATTCGGAGAGATAATGATAGATGGAGGAATGCCTGAAGAAGAAGTATTCAGGGCCTTGTCAGTTCAGTTTGATATGCCTTTGCTCGAGGCCAAGGATTTTCCGCAGGAGATGCCTCTTGATAAAATATCCTTGAGTTTTCTTGAGAGGAATATTATCCTGCCGATAGATGTCAAAGACAATCTGTTAAGAATTGCAGTCGGAGATCCTACGAACAGCGAAGGCATTGACGCCCTGAGGTCTTCTTATAATTATGATATATCTCTCTGTCTTGCAAAGAGATCCGAAATAATTCAGCATCTCGAGCTTCTGCGTGGTTCGAGGTCTGCTGTCATGCAGCAGCTGATAGAAAACGCTGAACAGGATGAAACCCAGACTGCTGACATAACCGGGGAGATAAGCCACCTTAGGGACCTTGCACAGGAAAAAGGCATTATACAACTTGTAAATCTCGTCATAGAGAATGCTGTAAAGGACAGGGCAAGCGACATTCACGTTGAACCCGGCGAAATAAGCGTCAGGATAAGATACAGGATAGACGGCATCCTGTATGAAAAGGAAATTCTTCCTGCAAGGATGTATTCGGCAGTCTCATCGAGAATAAAACTTCTTTCACAGATGAATATTGCTGAAAGAAGGCTGCCGCAGGATGGCAGGATAAAGGTCTCTGTTTCAGGCAAGGCGATCGACATAAGAGTTTCCACGATCCCGACTGTTTACGGTGAGAGCATTGTTATGAGACTGCTCGACAAGGAGACCTCGTTCATAACGCTTGAGGAACTGGGATTTGATCGGGTGATACTGGATATATATGAAGAAACGATCAAGAAACCGTATGGCATGATATTAATAACCGGGCCTACAGGCAGTGGTAAGTCAACAACTTTGTATGCATCTCTGGACAGGATCAACTCCCCCGAGAAGAAAATTATAACCATTGAAGAGCCTGTAGAATACCTTATGACAGGAATTAACCAGATCCAGGTGAGGACCAAGATAGGCCTGACTTTTGCAAGCGGGCTGAGGCATATAGTCAGACAGGACCCTGACATAATTATGGTCGGAGAGATAAGGGACATGGATACAGCCGGAATATCGATACATGCTGCGCTTACAGGACATCTGCTGTTCAGCACACTGCATACAAATGACGCACCTGGCGCTATAGCAAGGCTGATGGATATGGGTGTTGAAAACTACCTTGTCGCATCGACACTTATATGTGTTATAGCGCAGAGACTTGTAAGAAGGATCTGTAAGAACTGCAGGACAAAGCAGTCGGTATCCGAGGAAGTGCTTAAACTTAGCTATAATATATCCGAACTCTGGGCAGGAGAAGGGTGCGAAGAATGCAACGGAACAGGCTACAGGGGAAGGATGGGCATTTTTGAGGTGTTGCCTATTAATGATGAGATCAGGGAACTGGTAATGAAAAGGGCTACAGTCAAAGAGATAAAGGACAAGGCCATTGCACTTGGGATGAGGACATTGAGAGAGGACGGGATAGAGAAGGTCAGGAAAGGGTCTACAACTATTGACGAGGTGCTCAGGGTTACACAGGTGGAGATGTGAGAGAAAAAATTGAAAAAATAACGCCCCGCTGCTTAAAGCACCTACTGTTGGCTTTGGCACTCCCTCTTAAGATAAGAGGGGGAAGGGGGAGTTATGATTCAGAGTTCGGAGGACGAGACGAGTTACTTAACCCAAAAGGCATTGCCCTGATAATTGTTCTATGGGTAATGGTCATGCTTATTGTTGTTGCGCTGAACTATTTTAATGTTAACCGCTGGACTTCTGCGAGCACGCGTAACCTGAAAGAGGAAACCATATCATATTATATGGCAATGTCAGGATATCACGAAGCTCTAAATTACCTGTTGTCTGATAAGGACACCGGGATTGATTTCATAGATACTGAAGGAAATTTCTGGATTGATATAGAGACCCCGCCTGTTTCCGGGAAAAGGACGACTGAAGCAGGAGAGGTGGACATTAAAATAACTGACGAGGATTCAAGGATCAATATAAATACTGCATCTCCTGAAATGCTCCAAAAACTTTTCGGATATGCAGGCGTTAAAGAAGATGAAATTATCGGCTTAATAGATTCGGTGCTTGACTGGAAAGACCCTGACACGGAACATCATCTTTCAGGCGCTGAAGACGAATATTATGAAGAACTTGAAGAGCCCTATAAGACTAAGAACGCTTTTTTTAATGTTCCGGAAGAACTGGCACTTGTAAAGGGAATAAAACCAGAGTATATGACCGGTTCTGAAGAAGGCAAATCATTGTTTCCTTTGATAACTACATTCAGCAAAGGCATTTACAACATCAATACTGTTACAAGGGAAGTTATGCAGTTTCTGGGGCTTAATGATTTTGAAATAGAAGCGATATTAAAACAGAGGAACAGCGAAGCAGGAGGTCTCAGATTTGTTCCGCCTCAATTTGCGGCATATGGAATGAGTGCGGGTCCGTCAAACAATATTAGGATTGAGGTCAAGGCTACTGCAGCAAACAGCAAAATGACCTCTACTATCGTTACAGTGCTGCGCCGCCAGATGGCAGGTGGCAAACAAAAAGTGCAGACATTATACTGGAGAGAAAGTGCAGAGAATATTAGGAGTTAATATAAGGGCAGGAAGCATGAATGCATCAGTCATTGATGCAAGGTTCAGGATAGTAAAGCCTGTAAAGACCGAAGATGTTACACTGCCCGAAAGCAAGGATGAGAGAGACCCTTTCATTCTCGATAAATTTGTTAAATGGAAAAAGGAATTTTCCCCGGACGGGGTTGTTGCCGGGTTACAGCTCCAGAGTTTTTCATATCATGTTATAGATATGCCTTTAATGAGCAGAGAAGATCTGAGGAGGGCCATAGTTTTCGAGCTCGAAAAATATCTGCCTCTGCCTGTTGATGAATATTTTTATGACTTTATTGCTGTACCTGCAGAAAATGAACGCCAGAAAGTAATTGTTTTTACAATACGCAGAGACACTGTTGGCAGTATATTAAAAAATGCAAAAGAAGCCGGACTCAAGGTCCTGTCAGTGAGGTGCAGCGCGATCAGCGCTCTCAGCGGTTTTCTGGATATTGCGGGCGAGAAGAACATTAAGGGGCTGTTTGTGAATATTACTGAAGACTCTTATGAGATAACCGGCCTTGTGAATTCAATGCCGATATATTTTAAAAGTTACCAGAAGAGCATTGATATTGCTGAAGAGATAGAAAAGCTTCTCCTACTTTATCCCGGAAAACTTTATTTTATGGGGAATGCTGATATGACAATTACCGGAAAATTCTCCGGTAAAAAAGTGCATGTCCGGATATCCAATGCACTGGCGGTCTCATACATAAAAAGATCATATCTGAACCTGAATTTTCTGCCGGAAGAAGGTACAAAAAAAGTTAAGGATTATTATCCCTATATTCTTGGAGGTGTGGCAGCCGCTGTTATACTTTTCTTTCTAACAGGTGCAGTTGCGTATATAAAGAATGTAAGGACATTAAATTCCATTGAATCGAAGATTGCAGCGATAAAGAGCAAGGCCTCCGGAATAATCGAGGGGCGGAAAAACCTCGATTCCCTTCAGAAAGACATCAGAGTTCTGCATGATTTTCAGGCCAGAAGCAATGCAGCGATCAAAGCTCTCAGCGCAATGAGCGCTGTTATGCCGAACGACTCATGGCTTATAAATATGACAGTTGATGATAAAGGCAAGGTAGAGATAG
>MHDW01000078.1:0-605 GCA_001803645.1 Nitrospirae bacterium GWC2_42_7
CTTATCAGGACACTGTTGGGATCGGAATATGCGACAAGGAACACGATCAGGTTCGCAGTCACAATGTAATTCATCAGTCCCTTAACTGCGAATTTTCCGATCTTGCGTTCCAGCTTATTCAGCCAATCCAAATCTAATTCTCCCTTCAATCCTGAACAGTATGCCATGTCATTCAGACAGCAGATCTCAATGATTGTCTATTTTATCAAATATCTCCTTAACACGTCCCACTTCTCCGCTTGCCAAGCGGACTTTGATCCCATGCGGATGTGTCGGAGAATTAGTCAGAATATTTTTTATGATCCCTTCTGTCAGTTTCCCTGTCCGCTGGTCTTTCTTTAATACGATAGAAACCCGCAAGCCAGGTTTTATATCAGAACGTCTAGTACCATCCATAAATAGTTCTCCTTTACGTTACACCATTCTATCTCTTGATTCATACTTGTCCTGATATTTCATTTATTTTTTTATCCTGATATTTTGAGAACAAGACAAAGGCTGTTATCGAACCTACAAAGGCCCAGAACATATCGGATTGAGTGTCCCATACATAGCCTTGTGTACCTAAAAAAGCCTCTGCTGATTCTCCGGTTAAAAGAGCAGCC
>MHDW01000078.1:614-6976 GCA_001803645.1 Nitrospirae bacterium GWC2_42_7
AACCAAGCCATATTTTACCATTCACCACCTTCAAACGAATCAATAATTCGCGGGCTATCATTGTTGGGACAAATCCCTGTGTCAAATGGCCGACCTTATCGTAATTGTTCCTTGTCCCGTTCATCAGTTCCTTTATCCAGTCAAAGAATGGAACTTCTGCATAGGTATAATGCCCGCCAACAAACAAGATCAGGCAATGTATGCATATCAAAGTATAGGTGAAATTAGTGAACTTGAATTTTTTGTAAGTGAAGAGTAAAACTATAAACCCTACGATGCCGGGAGTTACCTCTAAAACCCACGTAAAATAATCCTTTGGCCCAATTGCCGACCAGATCAATACGGACAAAAAAACTATTGATAAGAGAATAAGATATTTTTCTTTTTTCATTGCTATTTATCTTCAAATGAGATCATACATGTCGTCATTGGACTTTAGAATATCGCAAATCTTGTTGTTAAATGAAATTATGTCCGCTTATAAAATATTTTCTAAAAGGCGTGATCCATGACATATTGCAACTATTTCAATTGTCGCTTCTTTGATACGATAAACAATCCTGTAATTTTCATAGAGCTTTTCTCTTAGATCCTCATCATTATATTCAGGAACAACGCGGCCGGACTTCGGAAACTGGGGGATAGATTTAACAATTGATAGAACCTTCCTGGCGAAAAGAGTAGCATAATATTTTGAATCTTTTGCTATATACTCACAGATATCCTCAAAATGAGAAGCTGCTCTTGGAGACCATTTTACGCTGTAAGCCATTTTGACATCCGTTTTTCAACTTCTTCGTGAGGAATCCCCTTCCCGTCATCCAATTCTTTCAATCCAGCGTCAACCTGGAGTTTGAAATACAACTCTGCCATAATGTCGTCAATCGAAACTTCTTCCGGCAGAGATTGAATCATCTCAATAACTTTCTGCTTTATCCCAGTCATTTAAATCACCTCCTCAATGTGCTTATACAACATTATAAAACAATCCATATAATAAGCGGATATAATTTATAAGCTTGCGCCATCCGCCCAAGACACATGGAGCATTATAATCCCTGTTGTTAAATGAAGTCTGCCCTCAGGCACACTCTATTTCAAACAAGCATAAAATAGCCCAAAAAACTGCTATTGTCAATGAATAAAAAACAAGAGTGGTTTTTCTAAAACGCTGCGACAGCAAGGCGTGCGAAGTTGATAAACACAGAGGGGAGGACACCGATAAAAAGTACTGCTGCAACAGTTATCGCAAGAGCAAGCCCTATTGCAGGCGATGTTGTCAGTTGCACTGATTCTTTAGGCTCTTTCATGTACATCAGCATAACGATCCTGAGATAGAAATAAGCTGATATGGCGCTGAATATCACTGCAATTATGACAAGCCATGTATATCCTGCTTCGATCGCAGACACGAACAAATAGAACTTACCCATGAACCCGGCTGTTGGCGGAATGCCTGTGAGCGAGAACATGAACACAAGCATCAAAGCTGCTGCCAAAGGATGTGTCTTTGCGAGCCCCTGATAATCAGTGATGTTGTCTCCTTTAAAGCCCTCAGACCTGAGCATTATTACTACTGCAAATGCACCCATGTTCATAAATGCATATATCAGCATGTAGTTAAGCACACTTGCCATTCCATCGTTAGTGCCTGCTATTATGCCAAGAAGCATATAGCCTGCATGGGCTATTGATGAATAAGCGAGCATCCTCTTGATATTGGTCTGTGAAAGCGCAACTATGTTACCGACACCCATTGTGAGTATCGCAATCGGAATAAGGATCGGGGCCCATTCTATTTTGACTGTGCCGAATGCTGTCAGAAATACCCGTCCCAGAACAGCAAACGCTGCTGCCTTTGGCCCTACAGACATAAAGGCTGTTATTGAGGTTGGCGCGCCTTCGTATGCGTCAGGAGCCCACATATGAAATGGCACAGCAGCTATCTTAAACGAGAATGCAACCGCAAACATTACCATCGAGAGCATAAGTGCAGGGCTTGAAGCAAGGCCATTTCCCGCTATATATGCGGATATCGCCTTTAAGTCTGTTGTGCCTGTGAGCCCGTATATCATGGCTGTTCCGTAGAGGAGAAAGGCTGAGGCGAATGCGCCAAGCAGAAAATACTTCATCGCAGCCTCGTTGGACTTGCGGTCATATCTTATAAATCCTGCAAGAATGTATGTGCTTAAGGCCATAAGCTCAAGTCCGAGATAAAGGACTATCAGATCTCCGGCAGATGCCATGATCATCATGCCAAGAGTTGAGAAAAGTATAAGGCTGTAGTATTCTCCGAAATTCACTCTCTCAACAGCAATGTATTTCACAGATATGAGAATTGTAAGAATTACGTTCAGTATGAATATCAGTTTAAAGAACATGCTGTAGCCGTCAGATACGAACATGCCGTTGAAGGTCGTGCCCATTGTGCCAGGAAGAGTATATGCAACTGCGCCGATGCTTAGTATACTAAGAAATGCAACTGTCTCTTTCCTTTTAATAAGAAGGTCTGCCATAAGTATGGCGAGTGCAAGACAGGTCATAACTATCTCTGGCATTACAGGTCCGAGGTCAGGCATTACAAAAGGCATTTAAAACCCTCCCAAATCGCATATATCAGTGTTGTTAATCAGTATTTTTCTCATTTTAGGATCTCTATTACATTCTTGGCAGCAGCAACATCCTGAATGCCGGCTGTATTTACTCGTTCAAGCAGATGGCGAACTGACTCGTGCATGAATCCGAGGAAAGCGTTCGGATAAATACCTATCCAGAATATAAGGACAACCAACGGAAGAAGTGTTAAAATTTCCCTGCCATCCATGTCTTTAAGACCAAGGACTTTCTGGTTGGTCTGCATAAAGAAGACCCGTTGATAAAGCAATAGCATATATCCTGCGCCTATTATTATTCCTGTTGCTGCAAGCACGCCTGCAAGCTGATTTGCCTTGAAGCCTCCGAGTATTATCAGGAACTCTCCGATAAAACCGTTTGTTGCAGGCAGACCTATTGAGGCCAGAGTAAACACCATAAAAGCTGTCGCATATACAGGCATTACAGATGCAACACCTCCGTAATCAGCTATCTGCCTTGTATGCGTCCTGTCATATATTATGCCGACGCTGAGGAAGAGAGCGCCGGTCACAATTCCGTGGTTGATCATCTGGAGTATTCCGCCTTCCATTCCCTGCACGTTAAGCGCAAATATTCCTAAGGTCACAAAACCCATATGGCTTACTGAACTGTAGGCAATAAGCCTTTTCAGGTCTGTCTGGCCAAGGCATATTACAGCTCCGTAAATTATCGCTATAACGGATAATGTCATCATAACAGGCGTCATGGCCATTGATGCCTGAGGGAAAAGGGGCAGGGAGAATCTGAGAAAACCATAAGCCCCCATTTTGATAAGCACAGCAGCAAGGATAACACTGCCTGCTGTAGGTGCTTCTGTATGAGCGTCAGGCAACCATGTATGTACAGGGAACATCGGCACCTTTACTGCAAAGGCTGAGAAAAAAGCCCAGAAGAGCCACATCTGCAGTTGGTATGGATAGGTCTTTGTCATGAGCTCAAGTATATTGAATGTATTTCCAGCAGTGAAATATAGCACGATAATTCCGACCAGCATAAGCACGCTTCCGATCAATGTGTAGAGGAAGAACTTTACAGCAGCATATATCCTGTTCGGCCCGCCCCATACACCAATAAGAAGATACATCGGTATCAGCATCGCTTCCCAGAAGATATAGAACAACATAAAATCCAGAGAGCAGAAAACGCCTATCATCGCACCTTCCAGTATAAGTATCGATATGTAAAATTCCTTTACCTTTGTTTTTATGGAATTCCAGGAAACCAGCACGCTCAGAACTGTTATCAAAGTCGAAAGAAGCACAAACAGGACACTTATGCCGTCAATTCCAAGTATATAGTTAATATTTAAATGCGGTATCCATTCATGTTTTTCACCAAACTGCATAAAGTGGGTTGCCTTGTTAAAATTCGTGAATAGTGGAATAGAGATAATGAAGTTGGCTATGCTGACCAACAGACTTATCCGCTTTACCGAGCCCTCCTGAGACCTGTTCACAAAAAGGAGCATTATCGCCCCCACAATCGGCAAAAATATAAGTGTGCTTAATATCGGGAATCCTGTATTATTCATTATCATATGTTCCATAATCCGTTACCTTAGCAGCATCAGGGCCACTATAAGCAATACGCCCATTGCCATTATTGTTGCATAGTGTTGCACGACCCCTGTCTGGATCTTCCTGAGAGCCTGACTGAAAGCGCCGATAGTATTCGGCACGCCATTTACTATAGCTTCAATTATCTTTGCGTCTGTAATCGCCATAAGCACGTTCTTTGCTGTCCATATTGCAGGCCTGACTATTAAGAAACTGTAGAATTCATCCACATAATATTTATTCCAAAGGACCCTATATATTGAGCTGAATTGCTTTGCGAGCTTTGGCGGTATATCCGGCCTGAGCAGATAAAACCAGACCGCAAGCATTATACCTAAAAATCCTGCTGCTATCGAAATACCCATTACAATAATTTCTTCTGCATGTGTGCCGTGTCCTTCAGGATGTCCCAAGACCGGTTTCATGAATTCAGTAAAATGAGCTCCTCCGCCGAGGATATGCGGTATCCCGACCCAGCCCGCTGCAACTGCTCCGATGCAAAGAAGCATAAGAGGTATGGTCATTGTCTTTGGGGATTCATGGAGGTGGTGCTCCTGCTCATGCGTGCCACGGAATTTTCCGTGGAATGTTAGAAATATGAGTCTGAAAGAATAAAAGGCTGTGAGGAATGCTACGAGCGTTCCTATGAACCATACGAATTTTCCAACAGGGCTAGGTCCTGAATATGCGAGCCATAATATCTCGTCCTTGCTGAAAAATCCTGCAAAACCCGGGACACCTGAAATGCTTAATGATGCAAGAAGCATTGTGATGTATGTAACAGGCATATATTTTTTGAGACCACCCATTTTCTGAAGATCGAGTTCTCCTGCCATAGCATGCATAACACTTCCTGCGCAGAGGAAGAGCAGGGCCTTGAAAAATGCGTGTGTATAAAGATGAAATATACCTGCTGAATATGCGCCGACACCGCATGCAAGGAACATATACCCAAGCTGACTTACTGTTGAATATGCGATTATCCTTTTTATATCGTTCTGCACAAGGCCGATTGTTGCTGCAAATAGTGAAGTAATTGCCCCGACCAATGCAACCACTATTAAGGCGGTCTCAGACAGGCTGAAGATAGGACTGCACCTTGCCACAAGGAACACACCGGCTGTTACCATGGTGGCAGCATGTATAAGGGCGCTGACAGGTGTAGGGCCTTCCATTGCATCAGGCAACCAAACATGAAGAGGAAGCTGTGCTGATTTCCCGACAGAACCGCAGAAAAGAAGAAGCGCCACTAATGTCATAAGGTGTACTTCAAAGCCAAGGAAATTGATTGTCTGTGTTGCAAAGTTAGCGGCCTGGCCGAATACAGGGGCATAATCGATAGTCCCGAATGTAAGGAAGATTATGATCACACCCAGGCCAAAACCAAAATCACCGAACCTGTTGACTATAAAGGCCTTTTTGCCTGCATCAGAGGCAGACTTTTTATCAAAGTAATAGCCGATGAGGAAATATGAGCAAAGGCCCACTCCCTCCCATCCGAAGTAAAGCTGAAGGAAGTTGTTGGCCATCACAAGCATCAGCATGCAGAAAGTAAAGAGGCTGAGATATGCAAAGAACCTGTAATAGCCTTTATCTCCATGCATGTATCCAACTGAATAGATATGTATAAGGGTACTGCATGTTGTCACAACTATAAGCATCACTGCTGTGAGTTCATCTATCAGAAACCCTACAGAAACCTTGAAATTGCCAGATACTATCCACGAATAAAGGTCCTGATTCAGCGTCTTGCCTGACATGACATCAAAGAGTGTTAAAACAGCAAAGACCCATGAGCCGGCAACAGCAAGGATAGATACCCAGTGGGCCTTTTCCTTAAGATCCTTCCCAAGCAGGATATTTATCAGGAAAGCCCCTAAAGGCAGAAATGGTATAAACAGATAGTTGTTCATATCCTCATCCCTTCATCTCGTTCATCTCATCAACATGGGCTGTGTCCTTGTTCCTGAACAGCGCTATGATGATCGCAAGCCCTATGGCAGCCTCTGCTGCTGCGACAGCTATGATAAAGAAGACCAGTATCTGTCCTCTCATGTCCTGCATAAAATGGCTTAAAGCCACCAGACTGATATTAACTGCATTGAGCATCAGTTCAACAGACATGAACATTATTATTATATTTCTCCTTGTAAGAAACCCGAATACGCCTAT
>MHDW01000078.1:6988-7854 GCA_001803645.1 Nitrospirae bacterium GWC2_42_7
CTCCTCAACTTTCTTTTTGCAAGGACTATCGCGCCAATTATCGCGACGAGCAGTATCAAGGAGGCTATCTCGAACGGGAAAAGGTACTCAGTGTAAAGGACCGTTCCCAGTGCTTTAGTATGTGTCTCCTGCTTTATAAATTCGACCGTATATTTACCCTTTGGCCCAAGAACAAATGACTGCAGGGCTATCATGACAAAAACAAACAAAGACGAAGATATGGCAAGACCAGCAGGCCATGATCCTACAAACTTTTTCACTAAAAGCTCCTCACGCAGGTTAAGCAGAAGAATAACGAAAAGGAAGAGAACAAGTATGGCGCCTGCATAGACTATCACCTGTATGGCTGCTATAAATTCAGCGTTGAGGAAAAGATACATGCCTGCTATATGGAAAAACAGAAGAAGCATCCACATAACACTGTGTACAGGGTTTTTTCTGGTTATAACGAGCAGGGAAAGTGCTATTATAGCACCAGCAAAATATGCAAAAAACAATTCCGGCAGCATAATCACTCCTTACCCTTTACTTTCACTTTATTGAACATCGCCTGACCTTCATATTCCTTGAAGTCCTCTGTTTTCGGTCTCCAAAAGTCTTTGAAATATCTCTGTCCTTTTGCCGCAGTAAAATATTTGTCCCAGTTCTCAAGGAGTTTGTCCTTTGTCATATAAAAAGATTCCCTTGAATAGCTTGAGTATTCATAGTGTTCGCTGAGAGTTATAGCTCCGTAGGGACATGCCTCAACACAGAAAGCACAGTATACGCACCTCAGGACATCCACCTCATATCTGTCAACGACCTTGCTGTTGTTTTCGCCCTCTGATGTATAAATATGTATGCACTCAGAAGGACAGTATGCAGCG
>MHDW01000079.1:0-2015 GCA_001803645.1 Nitrospirae bacterium GWC2_42_7
CAATCACCCCCTCCTAACCTCCCCCCTCAAGGTGGAGGGATTTCAGGAAACCCCGATGCGAGCATCGAGGAATTCTTTCGATTAAACACTTAAAAATCAAAGGGTTAGAGCTTTCTTAATTTTTTTCCCAAAATTTAGTTTTTTTATGCTAAAATAACAAAAAAAAGAGGCTGGGGAACTGTAATTCCCCAGCCTTTAGACAAATATTCTTTAAGCTATTTTTTCTTCTTCGCTGCTACTTTCTTCTTCGGTGCTGCTTTCTTCGGAGCTGCCTTCTTTGCTGCTGCTTTCTTTTTCACTGCCATTTTCTTCACCACCTTTCCTTCCTCTTTTAAGGAAGTATGAGTTAAAGCTTCCCTATCAGAAGTATCTTGTCGCCTGATAGAAGCTTTTCTAAATCAGCATCGCTGATTTCCTTCTTACTCTTAAATTCATTTTCATCTATTATTGTTGTGCTGATCTTTTTTTTGAATTTTTCTTCAATATCCTTTATGCTCTCAAGATTATTTGATGATGGCCCGACAATAAACAGATCAACAGGCTCGGCATCTTCATTTTCAGTAAAAGAGCCGTAAATAAATGCAAGCTTTGCCCCGGAAGTCTTAAGCAGTGTTTTGAGCGCTCCGGGAATGCCAAGGGATTTTGTAATAAGATTCTTGAGTTCCGAGAAAAGAGGGGATTTTTTTTCGGCCTGAAAATATTTAAGATTTGCAACCTTCTTGTTTGTCAGAATTCCCATCTTCTCAAGATTATCAAGTTCTCTTTTGACGCCGGAAGGATTTTTTCTGATAAGGGTCGCAATTTCTCTTACGTAAAATTTTTCATCCGGATTGTTGAGAAGAAGCGCAAGTATATCTGCTCTTACAGAAGAGGAGAACAAACTTTTCAATGTATCTCGTACTTGTTTTGCCATGTTCTGTATATATTTATACAACATCGTTTTGGTGTTTGTCAACAAAAAAATTAAAAATAACTACATTTATTTCTTCTCAATATACAAATACAGTATTTTGATATACACCTAAATCTTACTTTAGTACAGTGAATCACCTGAATCATACGGATTGCATACTATAAGAATACAACTGTTCCAGAGGGTAAACAGATAGATACAATAAGATTTGTTCAAAGTTTTGAAAAAAATGTTGATAGAATGTTGGGAAGATGTCAGCAAATAATCTTAATTCTTTATCATCTTTCTAACTACAGATAGATTTCTCATATCATCATCTTCTGCTTTCTTCGGTGTTTCAAGAATAACAGGGATATCAGCAAAAAAAGAATGATTCAATAATTTTTTCAGGCCAATGCTCCCGATCTTTCCTTCCCCGATATGTTCATGCCTGTCAAGCCCTGCTCCAATCAAATTCTTTGAGTCATTAAAATGCAAAAGCCTGACATTATTTTTGCCGATATATTTGTCAATTTCATCTGTAATTGCTTCTATTCCCTCATCATCACTGATATCATATCCTGCTGAAAAAGCATGGCATGTATCTAAGCAGATCCCCGACACAAGAGTGAATGGTATCTCTTGCATTATTTCAGCAATATCCTTGATCTTTGATGTTATATCACCCTTCTCACCGGCCGTGTTTTCGAGCAACAGCCTTGCACGCCACTGTCCTTTTTCTGAGATCTCCTTCAAGCATGAGACTGCTCTTTGCCTGGCAGACCCGGGATCATCGCCGGATGCGCTTCCGGTATGCAATACCGCATATGCAGCGTCTATGGCATCTGCTATATTCAATTCCTGAACGATCATGTCTATCGATCTATTAAGCAGGCTTTTATTCTGAGAGGCAAGATTTATCAGATATGACGTATGGATAAAAACAGGTGAAATATCAAACTCCTGTCGAAGTTTCTTGAAATCCATTATTTCTTCGGTTGTTTTTTCCTTTACAGCCCAACCCCTTGGGTTATGTGAAAATATCTGGAGGGTATTGCATCCAAGCTCTTTGGCCCTTTCAAGGCTCTTTTGAATGCCTCCTGCTATTGATGTATGGACTCCG
>MHDW01000079.1:2073-2356 GCA_001803645.1 Nitrospirae bacterium GWC2_42_7
ACCCCGTTTTTGGAAAGCTTGCTCATTGTCCTGATAGATGTTTCCACTGTAGTACCGACCATCTCAGCTATATCCTGCTTGGTAAGCTTCATATTTATAATTACGCCCTCAGGGATCTTTTCACCTGCTTTCTCAGAGAGTTTAATGAGAAGAGAGGCTATTCTTGACTCCACCTTTTCAAGGGCTATGCTCTTGAGCATGTCATGAGAATTTTTTACGCGCTCGCCAATGTTAGTTGCCATGCTGTACATGAGGTTCGGAAACCTGTCCATTATCTTCATGA
>MHDW01000079.1:2429-2717 GCA_001803645.1 Nitrospirae bacterium GWC2_42_7
TCTGAAATGATCTCAAGGATTATTTCCTTGCCATCCTGTGACAGCTTTGTGATCTTAACCTTGCCCCTTTTTACAATATAAAACCATTCGGACGGGTCGCCTTCTGAGAATATGGTCTCCTTCTTTTTAAAAGTTCCCGGCAGAAGATAATGGTCTATCTCCTTTGACTCCTGAACTGTAAGTGTGCTGAATATGGATACTTGCCTGATGTCAAACATGGCTTTAGAATAATAAAATATACGGGAAATTACAAACTTCAATCGCAACAAACCTGGAGAAACTTTCCGG
>MHDW01000079.1:2736-6575 GCA_001803645.1 Nitrospirae bacterium GWC2_42_7
ATCTTGTGCCTTATATTTGAAATTATTAAGTTTCTTGATTATTTCTCTTGACAATTTGTTTAAAGTCTGGTTTCATATAAGTAATTAAGCGCCTCGTTACCTCCCCTAAGCTGCTGTCCACATCCCACGGGCAGCAGCATTTTTTTTCTCAAATCCACATTATTGATTCCTGCATAACTAAAGACCTATCCGCTCGCCCGTTAAATGTCACTCCAGCTTGTCGGGAGTACGTCCGAAGAAAGATTCCGGACAAGCCGGAATGACAAAAATTAGGACTTCACTTTTACATCTTTCAAGAATTCACAAATTTACCTGAAAGCAGAAAGGATATAGTATTTGAGCGGCTTTTTTGCCCGCAATTCCAAAAATGAAATCTCAAGATAAAAGCGGGCAAAACCTCGGAGGTCGAAGACCGAGAATGAGCGAAAGTACTATGTCCTTTCTGCTTTATATCAAAATTCATACTGTCTCAAATTTCAACGATCTCGTATTTTCTTGAACCAAGCCCCAGCCTTTCAGCCTCTTCCAATTGCAGCAAATATGCCCTATTGTGCAATTTCATAAGAATATCATCTCCTTCAGCTATCTTCTTGTCAGACGCAAGGGAAGCAGGTAGCGGCGACGCCTCAAGCAGCATATCTATGCTGGCCTGTTCAACAGATACCATATCATCGGATATCAGTATGCCCAGGTCCTGGATCACAGGCACATCAGCTGCAGGCATGCAGTCGCATTCAGGCTGTATCTCTGTCAGGAAATTTATATAGATGATCTTCTTCTGTTCAAAGGTGCTTATAACCGCTCCGGCAGCCTCTGCAAGAGAGCGCATGAACCTTTCGTCATCACCCGGCAAAGAAAGCGACTCGGACTGGCAGACGCGCTCGCAACGGCCGCATCTCCAGCATATATCACCTTCCCATACAAGTTCGTCATCCTTGAAGTTAATAGCATCAAGCGGGCATATATCTTTGCACTGATAGCAAAGCTCACATTTCTCAGCATCCCACGCAAGCTCCCCTTCCCCTATAGTATGCATTGAACCTCTGCCGCACTTCCATCCGCAGGTGCGGTGTGAACTGCTTACCCCGCCCATTGCCAGATTCTTGATAGCACCTGCATAGCCTGCATTTATATGGCCTTTTATATGAGAGCAGACAACCATCGCTGGTACATCATGAATAACCGAAGCCACTGCAATTTCCCCGAGGATCTCCCCTGCCTTGACCATTATATTGTCATTGCCGTAGATCCCGTCTGAAAGAATAACAGGTGCATTGACAGAAAGATGGTTGATACCGTTCTGGTTCGCTACCTCAAGATAATCAAGTCCTTTTATCCTTACAGTGTCTGTTACAAAAGGCATGGCGCCAATCCTCTTTAGCGCATCAACAACCTTCCTCAAAAAAATCGGCCTCACTATCCTGTGTGCTCCTTCAGATCCAAAATGTGTCTTAACAGCAACCCATTCCTCTGGGCTGAAGTAATTCATCAGCCCTATTTCCTTTAAAAGACCCTCAAGCTTCCCCGGCATACTATCATCATATTTCCATTTTTTTGCCCGAGCAGATGCAAAATATACCTTAGCCATAATACCTCCTGATAATGTCTTGAATATAATCCAAGTAATAGTAAAGGCAAAGAGATCCAATTCCCTGGAATGTTTTTCCATTTGCAGTTTCCTTAAGAACTGTTGCTCTGCTGTTCTGTTGCACTGCTGAACTATTACTAATCTACATTATAGCGATATTATAAAGTTTTCGGAATATACGCCTGCATAAATGTACTTTTGAGTCTTACTATCCAACGGTGAGTTCCTCACATTAATTCGCTGGGATTCATTTTTTTGCGATTGCGAACTACCCCTTGTAATTCGCGCTCAAGCGCTCGCAATAAGCTGTTACGCTTAGTTATTGAAATCATCAATTTTTATATTAAAATAAATTACAAGGTTTACAAATAAAAGTGCTCATGGTATATTTTTTTCTAGTTTCATGAACAAATAAAAGGATAGATATTGCCTGGTTACATTGATCGAAGGAAATAAAAGTTCGTATAGCAATAAACTAAAAAGGATAATAAAAAGTAATGTGGATTTGTAGCAAGTGCGGAACAACAATAACTCTAAGTGGTTTTGGAGAAATGAAGAGCGATAAGTGCCCTAAATGTGGAATTATACTTGCCAATCTCCATAACAAACATGAGTATAGTAAATGGCTTAATTATGCCTTTTTCCAATTTTGGTGTTGTGTGATGCTCGCTTGGTTTCTGGGTGAAAAAACCGAGTTTCCTAACGTTTTAGCTTATGTATTAATTCTTATTGCGATTGCACCTTATATAACAGCGATTATCTGGTCTATTTTCCCCGAGATAGTTTTTTTAGATAAGTTTATGGAAAAACTTGTTAATTTTCTTGTATTACCAGCTAGATTAATCGGTAACTTAATTATTTCGATTGGAAAAATGTTTTTACGTTTAATAAAGAAATAAGCCAGAATAAATACAATCTTTAAAATAGAGAACATCATGTCCTCACTTGTTAGTGGAGCTATTTAAAAGAAAATGATAAAAGAAATATTAAAACATTTAGGTCATTGGCCTAGGTGGCAATTAATAATTTTCAGTTCAATTTTGTTTATTATTTCCTCATACATTATTGTTGAAATTGGCCATAGCATATCTGTAAAAATCTTTAAGAACCAAAAGCAGTGTTCAGAAATGTTTTGCTTTAATTCAAAAACCAAGGTCAAAGGCGTTATTACAAAAAGGGGTGTAGCAAGAGGTAAGCTTTATTATTGTGAGAAACATTCTCCAATGAAAGGAGATCTATTTTTCAGTGTACTACAATTATTAGCTATTTGGTTTTTTTGTTCTTATATAATAAATTATAAATTATTGATTACACATAAAAAAAGGTAGCGTCTAACCAGTCGTTCAATCTGACTGTTTTTTAACTAGCGCCAAAAAATACCCTCCCCTTCGGGTCGGCGGATAGGTTAACTTAATGTTAGATTATAATTTCTACTGAAAATCTTCTGCATTGTATCTTCTTGAAGCATGTTTGTTAGGAGGTGAACTCCTTTTTATCATCCCTTCCACATAATATAGATCATACAGAATACAAGTGCTCCGATAGTGTTCGCTGCTATATCTCCCAGAGAAAAAGAACGGTACGGCAGAAAATACTGGACCACTTCGATAACCGCGCCATAAACAGATGCACTTGCAATAGACTCAACCCCGGCTTTTGCTCTCATTGTCTTCGGCCGTAAATATCTGTAGAAAAGAATAGCTGTCAGCCCATAGGCAATAAAGTGTTCAACCTTATCAAGCGGCATATCTGTTTCAGGCCCGGAGACAGGGATAACAGACAATACAAAGATCAGAACCATCCAGATGATCAGCAACATTTTAACCTGATTAAACACATCGTCATTAATAATCGCTCATATTTTGTCATTCCAGCAAGCAAAGCGCGCCTGCCGGCAGGCAGGTCGGGAATCCTTCTTAAAACCAAGAAAGATTCCGGATACCCAAACATCGGGCACAGGCAAGCCGGAATGACAGAATATATGGAGAAGTCGCTTTATTTTCGTTCTCATAAGTAACTCACAAAGTTCTCTGATGCGAAAAAAATTTACTTGAATGTATAAGGCCCAACATTCCAGACAATAACACAATACTTGGAACCGGGAGATTATAATATCTTTACAGACTATGGATTTCAAGTAATTTTTTTTCGTTTCTGAGAACTACTCAACAGGATCACTCATCACTTAAAAGAGCATTTTCGCCTGCGAGACTTTTGTCATAAAGCACCTTTTTGCTCAGGCCGTATTCTT
>MHDW01000079.1:6585-8749 GCA_001803645.1 Nitrospirae bacterium GWC2_42_7
GCTGACAGCATCTTTTCTGCGAATCCCCTTTTTCATCAGAAGCTTGATCTCTTCCATTGCATCATCTGTATTATGTGTTTTCTCTTCTAGCCGGCCTTCAACAACTATCACATATTCACCTGCTATCTTAGAATCTGCAAGCTTAGCAGCTATTTCAGAAATATCTCCTCTGAGGATCTCTTCGTATAATTTTGTAAGCTCTTTTACAACTACAGCCCTTCTTTTCCCAAACACATCGCTTATATCATGCACAGACTCCTGTATCCTGTGCGGGGCCTCGTATATAACAAGCGTCCTTTTTTCAAAACTCAGTTCTTTGAGCTCCTTAAGCCTTTGTGACTGTTTTGCTGGAAGAAAGCCGATAAAGACAAACTCTTCAGCAGAAAAACCTGACATTGAAAGCGCTGCTACAAAGGCTGAAGGCCCCGGAATTGGAACAACATCGATCCCCTCTTCTATCGCCTTTCTTATCAGCACATTTCCGGGATCTGATATGCCGGGGGTTCCGGCATCTGAAATAAGGGCAACTGATTTGCCATCATTAAGCTTCCTGATAACTTCATCTGCTTTTACTTTTTCCTTCTCTCCCCAGTAGCTTATAAGAGGCTTTGTGATACCGTAGTGATTAAGGAGTTTAAGAGAATGCCTTGTGTCTTCTGCTGCGACAATATCAACCTCTTTTAATATCCGCAATGCCCGGAGGGTTATGTCCTCAAGATTTCCGATTGGCGTGGAAACTATATAAAGGGCGCCTTTCACTGCGCTTTCAGCATCTTTCTGAGTTTTCTGTCTGTCTTAATGATCTCATCTGCGTCATCGCCGTTAAGCTCCCATGTATAGCCATCCTTCTCTGTACGCCTTAGTTTGATCCTGACAGGTTTCTTTGGCCTTATCTGCTGTAATTCAGGCTGTTTGGTAAATTTCATGGTTTCTTTTTCAGCCGGACAAGTCTCAGAAAAAAAAGCCAGAAGAACAACAGACAGGAATATGATCTTTAGTTTCTTCTTCATCAGTAACTTATCCCCTTTTCTGCCTTAAATGATTTGATAGTCGATGTAGTCCAGCCGAGGTCATGTGACTGGCCGCAGTTCGGGCAGATCAGGCAAATCTTAATTTTGCCCTTATTCTTTTTAAAGAAAATGTGGAACCCTCTCTCATAAGCACAATTCGGACAAACCCTTAGCTCTTCCATTAGTAACTCCTGTATTTGTTTGTTATTGGAAAACGCCTGTCCCTTCCAAAAGCCCTTGCTGTTATTTTTACGCCGGGAGGCGCCTGTCTCCTCTTGTACTCGCTTCTGTCCACCATGCCCAAAACTTTTTTGGTGCATTCCTTTCCGCATCCGATGCCGAGAATTTCCTCGTAGCTCATCTCATCCTCAACATATGCCTTAAGGATCGGATCAAGCACAGGATACGGTGGAAGTGTGTCTGTATCTTTCTGGTCTGGCCTGAGTTCTGCTGTAGGCTCTTTCCATAATACCCTGTCAGGGATCAAAGCTCTTCCGGCTGCAGAATTTCTCCATCCGCAGATATCATAGACAAGGGTCTTCGGTACATCTTTTATCACTGCAAACCCTCCGGCCATGTCACCATAAAGCGTGGCATAGCCAACGCTCATCTCGGACTTATTGCCTGTTGTAAGCACCATCCAGCCAAACTTATTCGAAAAAGCCATCAGCAGATTTCCTCTGATCCTGGCCTGAAGATTCTCCTCTGTTGTATTGCCAGCGCTCGAAGACTGTTTTTCTTTGGCCCGGAAACTTTCCTGAAGCATCTTCAGATATTCGTCCATAATGCCGGCTATAGATATTTCTATTATATTGATCCCGAGGTTCTTCGCAAGCAAAAAAGCATCTTCCATGCTCTCTGTTGAAGTATATTTGGACGGCATAAAAAGACCTGTAACATTCTCTTTTCCAATGCCATCAACTGCTATTGCAGCAACAAGCGAAGAATCTACGCCCCCGCTCAGTCCGATTATAACTCCGCTGAAACCGTTCTTTCTCACATAGTCTGATGTACCGAGCACAAGCGCCTTATATATCTCTTCTTCCCTGCTCATTACCGGTTGTATAGCAGTTTTTTTAAGAGGTTTTCTTGCAGAGTATTTAATTGAGGGAATGCTTATCCCTTTTGCAAGGGACGAAGGTCTCCTTTTTTTG
>MHDW01000079.1:8826-10448 GCA_001803645.1 Nitrospirae bacterium GWC2_42_7
CAAACTGTTTCCCCCTGGCTATCAATTGACCTTCGTGGTCAAAAACCATACTTCCGCCGTCAAATACCAATTCGTCCTGACCTCCGTTTGCGTTGAGGTAGGCTATCATTACTTTGTTCTCTGAAGACCTTTCCCTGAGGATCTTCTCCCGTATCTCAGTTTTGCCTTTCTCATAGGGTGAAGCATTTATATTTATTATTAACTCTGCTCCTGCAACAGACTGGATGCGGGCAGGGCCGTCCCTGTGCCATATGTCTTCACATATATTGATCCCGAACCTGATGTTGTTAAGGTCATATACAGGAAATCTTCTGCCTGCCCTAAAATACCTGAATTCATCGAATACACCATAATTAGGAAGCTGCATCTTGTGATATACATCTATTATTTTGCCTTTTGAGAGTACTGCAGCTGAATTATATATGCCTGTATCTTTCCCCCTGTCAATAAAGCCAACGATAGCCGTGATCCCCGTTGTCCTGCTGCATATTTTTTTGATCTCTGTAATATTGTCTGAAATAAACTGGGGCTTAAGGATCAGATCTTCAGGCGGATAGCCGGTAACTGCGAGTTCAGGAAAGGCAACAATATCAGCCTTAAGTTTTTCAGCTTTTTTAATGTAATCTAATGTCTTTTTTGAATTGCCTTTAAGATCACCGACCGTTGAATTTATCTGTGCAAGTGCCAGTCTCATTATTTTCATATATGCCTTTCTCCTAATTGTTCGGTAGAGCAGAAGAGCAATTGCGCCGCAGTAAAGACAAAGAGATCCTCTTTCCTGGAATGTTTTCCCAGTTGCTGTTTCCTCAAGAACTGTTGCTCTGCTGTTCTATTGCACTGCTGAACTATTACAATAATAAGTGAAATGAAGCTGTTTGTAAACCCCGTTGAAAAGCCTTGTTCTTCTGACAAGGTAAGGCATTGTCCTGCACAGAAAAAACAGCAAGGGAACTGCCTCAGACCAAAGGATCAATCTATCTGGTTGTCTCACATAGAAATGTTACCGAAGGCTCATGCATAGATTATAATATCAAAAGACTTCAAAGTTATGAATGACAAAACAAAAGGGGCAAATCCATTGCCTGTTGACGCCATCCTTCCTGAACTGAAAAAAGCAGTTCTCAGGAGCTCTTCTGTTGTCCTGCATGCTCCTCCCGGTGCGGGCAAGACAACGCGTGTGCCTCTTGCCCTGCTTGATCTGATACCTCCTACGCAGGGGCGGATCATCATGCTTGAGCCCCGCAGGATAGCTGCTGTGTCAGCTGCAAAATGGATGGCCAGAATGCTGGGGCAAGAGGTTGGAGAAACTGTCGGTTACTCGATACGCTTTGACCGCAAGGTCTCTGATAGAACAAGAATTGAGGTTGTCACCGAGGGTATCCTTACTCGCCGCATGCAGTCTGACCCCGGCCTCGAAGACATTGCAATGGTCATCTTCGATGAATTCCACGAAAGAAGCCTCCATGCTGATCTTGCACTCAGCCTCTGTCTTGACCTCCGAAACCTCAGGGAAGACCTGAAGATCCTGGTCATGTCAGCTACACTGGAATGCGGCCCGATCTCATCCTTGCTGGGTGAAGCTCCTGTCATCACATCCGAAGGCAGGATATTTCCTGTTGAAG
>MHDW01000079.1:10494-12429 GCA_001803645.1 Nitrospirae bacterium GWC2_42_7
TGTCAATACTGTCCGTACTGCGCTTATAGAGACTTCAGGAGATATTCTTGTATTTCTTCCCGGCGCCGGTGAAATACATAATTGCAGCGAGGCCCTTCGTACATTGACCGGAATAAAGGGAATTGGACAAAAGAGCGGTGAAATCAGCCTGCATCCTCTCTACGGTGACCTGCCTTTTGAGGAGCAGGAGCGGGCCATCCTCCCATCAAACTTTCGCAAGATAGTGCTGGCTACTAATATCGCAGAAACGAGTCTGACAATAGAAGGTGTGCAGGTTGTTGTTGACAGCGGGTTGACGCGCAGGCTTCAATATGACCCTTCAACAGGAATGAACCGACTGATAACGGTCCCTATTTCAAAAGCCTCTGCTGAACAGAGAAAAGGCAGGGCAGGCAGACTTGGCCCGGGTATCTGCTACCGCCTTTACAGCAAGCATGTATTTCAGTCGATGATACCCTTTGCGCCTCCTGAGATCCTCGTCTCAGAGCTCTCTTCGCTTGTGCTTGAACTCGCTGTATGGGGGGTGAAGGACCCATTGAAGCTTTCATGGCTGGATGCACCACCTCCTTCTGCATGGGAGACCGCGCGTCTGCTGCTGACTGAACTTGGAGCCTTTGATGAAAAAGGCATGGTCACCCATGCCGGTAAGATAATAGCCAAACTGCCGCTTCATCCACGGCTTGCCAGGCTGGTGCAGAGGGCTGAAGAACTTGGCTGTACGCGTCTCGGTGCAGACCTTTCTGCACTCCTTTCTGAAAGGGACGTAATACGAAGAACTGATAACACGGCCTATTCAAAAGAAGCAGACATTTCTGCAAGGCTTGATATACTTCAGCAACAGCGAAAAAGCGGAAAAATTCCTGTTAAGACAGATGCCCGGTCCCTCCGGTCAGTTGAAAGAACATCAAAACAGCTGATGCGCCTGATGACAAATACTAAGGAGTTCATAAGTAAGCCCCCCTCACCCCTGCCTACCGGACAGGCAGGCTCACCCTCTCCCTTCAGGGGAGAGGGTTGTAATATTGCCCCTCCCTTGAGGGGAGGGGATAAAGGGGAGGGTGATGTATATGGTTTTACTAATGACCTTATTAATAAATTCTCAACTGAAAATACTGTGAATGAGGAAATGATCTCAAGGCTGCTCCTCTGTGCCTTTCCTGACAGAGTTGCAAAGCTTCGCGAAGAAGGAAAAGGCCGTTTCCTTCTGAGTCAGGGCAGAGGGGTACGTCTCTCTCCTTTGAGCAGTCTGATAAAAAGCCCCTTCATCATCGCTGTAAATGTTGATGCCGGAGACAAGGCAGAAGGTTTTGTGCATCTTGCTGCTCCGCTTGACGAGGAGATCATCAGGCAGGAATGCAGTGGACAGATCAAGACACTTCGAAGGATAGAGTGGGACAAACGAGATTCAAGAATAGTTGCTACTGTTGAGGAACGGCTGGGCTTTGTGGTCCTTTCAACAAAACCTTTCAATCCTTTGGATGAAGAAGTTGTGCCCCTTCTCTGCGAAGCAATACGTTCCAGTTCTTCAGAGATGCTTAACTTCACAAAGGAAGTCCGGCAGTTTCAGGGAAGGATCGCTCTCATGCAAAGGTCATTTCCTGAAGAAAAATGGCCTGAACTTTCTGATGAACAACTCACCTCCATTCCTGAAGACTGGCTTCTTCCATGGCTCGGCAGAATACGCTCTGCTCACGCACTGAGCAATCTTGATATCCTCCCTGCCCTGCGGGCATTGTTTTCCAGGAAACAACAACATCTGCTCGATGAACGTGCTCCTGTTTCTATTCTTGTTCCGAGCAACAGTCGTATTGCAATTGATTATGCTTCAGGAGATATTCCGGTGTTGGCAGTCAAGCTACAGGAGATGTTCGGCCTTGCTGACACGCCAAAAATAGCCGAAGGCAGAGTGAAGATACTGCTCCACCTTCTTTCTCC
>MHDW01000080.1:0-6411 GCA_001803645.1 Nitrospirae bacterium GWC2_42_7
GAGAATTCACTAAAAGGGCATTTTTAAATGGCAGAATAAACCTGTCACAGGCAGAGGCCGTGATAGATCTTATAAATGCAAAGACAGAAGAAAGCCTTAAGATAGCGCTCAAACAGCTTGAAGGAGGTTTATCAGAAAAGCTCTCGGATATCAGGAGCGTTCTTATTGAAATATGTGCTTTTGTAGAGGCATATATTGATTTTCCTGAGGATGAGATAGAAACACAAACAATGGAACAGACAACAAAAGGTCTGGCAGAAATAAAGAAAGAAATTGAAAACCTCTCAAAGACTTTTGATGAGGCAAGGTTTTTCAGGGAAGGCTTGTCTGTAGCAATAGTTGGAAGGCCTAATGTCGGAAAGTCCTCGCTCCTTAATGCCCTTTTAAAAAAAGACAGGGCTATTGTCACAGAGATCCCAGGCACAACAAGGGATATTATTGAAGACCACATTAATATCAACGGCCTGCCCATAAGGATCATAGACACAGCCGGCATCAGGAACTCTGACGAGACAGTAGAAAAAGAAGGCATTCGCAGGAGCCTTAAGGCCATAGAGAATGCTGATCTTATAGTTGCTATGCTCGACGGCAGTGAGACATTAAAGCTGGAAGACTTTGAGTTCCTGAATATTATCAGGAGCAAAAATACTCTTATTGTGATCAACAAGACAGACCTTGATATGAAGATATCTCCTGAGAGTATTCAGGAGTACGGCAAGCAATGCCTTTATATTTCAGCAGTCACAGGCAGAGGGCTTGAAGAACTTAAATCCACGATATTCAACTCCAATTTGAAAGACTGGAAAGAGGAAAGAGAAGGCCTTGTTGTCAGCAATATAAGGCATAAACTTGCACTTGACAGATCAGCTCTCTCGATCGGCAATGCGCTGAATGCGCTTAAGGACAAACAGCCCCTCGAGATCTTTTCGATAGAGATCAGGGATGCTCTTGATAGAATAGGAGAGATAACAGGCGTTGTTACTACAGATGAGATTCTGGATAAGATTTTTAATGATTTCTGTATCGGCAAATAGTGAATGTGAAAACTCGCAGCATTGCTTTTTTCTGTCATTCCGGCTTGTCCGGAATCCTTCTTTAAGAAAGATTCCGGACAAGCCGGAATGACGAACTGGAAAAGAGAATTTACACACAGATTTTAATAGGAGGTAAGCAATGGAATGTATTTCCGAGAAGAATAAAAAGGTCTGCAACTGCACATATGAGCCATGCCCCAGAAAATACAAGTGCTGTGAATGCCTTCATTATCACAGGAAGAGCAATGAACTGCCGGCCTGCTTTTTCAACAAAGAATTCGAAAGGACCTACGACCGCTCCATCAGTAATTTTATAAAGATGAAGAATATGTGAGATGGACATGAGTTAAAGGTCTTATGAAAAGATTCTTTTCAGACTGAATGTTTTGAAATGATGGGAGACCAGCTAAACCGATAATAACAGAGGCAAGTGACAGCATTATGTCACAACTGCCTAAAAAGGACATATATATCTGCTGAATTAATGATGTCAAACCGCAGCATTGCAGGGAAATCCAAAATCACAAAAGCATTGAAGACAGGATGGATTGACACAATATGTTTGTACAATTATACTAACATTAAAAGGAGGTGGACAATATGAAATTCGTCAATGTCAGGGAATTCAGCTCGACTGCTACCAAGCTCCTCAGAGACGATGTGGAAAAGGGTACCCGGGTGATCATAACAAAACGAGGCAAGCCTGTGGGCCTTATAATACCGTTCACCGATAAGACAGCAGTCGCTGAAGCTCTTCTTGAGGAAGCTGAGTCCTTATTAAAGGAAAGCGGGACTACAGAGTCAGATGTTCTTAAGGCCCTTGAAAAAGCAAGGAAGAAGGTTTATGCCTAAGGTTGTGATAGATGCTAACGTTATTGTTTCATCCCTGTTTGGCGGTACACCGAGAAAGGCATTTCTCAAAGCCTTGAGGACATGTGATATTTATATTTCTCATGAAATCAGACAAGAGTTATCAGGGCTTCTTGATGAGCTTGAAGGCAAGCTCGGCAGCGCAAAGATCAGGCGGCTTCGTTCTATAATCAAAAGGCTGATTTCTTATTGAAAGAAGTTGTCCCTCACAGGAAAATAGAGCTTTCAAGAGACAACAAAGACAATGCTTACCTTAATCTGTGTCTTGCGGTAAGGGCCGATTTTCTGCTAACAGGCGACAAGGACCTGCTCGAAATTCCTGATAAGAAATTAAAATCCATTGGCTTGAACAGACTTAATATTGTTTCTCCGAATAAGTTTCTCTCTTAACACGAAAAAAGACCGAGCTGGAGGGGAAGTTTTGAGATTGTTTATTTGTTCCCAGCGTCAAAGGTCGCGATACAATCAGTAAGGATGCTTAAGGAGGGATGCTCATTCTCATTAACTTGTCTGGAATGTCCGAAATCACAAAAACAGGCTGAGGATAAAGGGTGCAAGGGGTTTATTGGAGTTGTATAGGTTGAATCTTGAAGATAGCAACTTATCGGAGGATAATATAAAATACTAAAGTGTAAGGAGGTATTTTATGCATGGAATGAAAGAAATAATTCAGGAAGCAGAATCTCTTCCAGTGGAAGAAAGGGCTGTGGTAATCGATTCTTTACTGAAAACGCTTAATCCCCCATCAGCGGAGATTGATGCAGAATGGGCAAAAGTTGCCAAGAGTCGTCTTTCAGAGTTGCGGACTGGCAGCGTTAAGGCTGTGCCCGGGGACTAGGTATTTGCAAAAATCCGTGAGCGGTTTGAAAAATGACTTTCTCGTTTCATCCTGAAGCAATGCATGACTAATTCCAGACAAGCGTAAAATGGACATAAGGGGGAGTTTTACAGAGGCTGCCAGTTTATATCCTGATAACATTGTCTTCCATTATTTCAGAGACGAATGGAAGACAATAACTTACAGGGATTTTCTTCAGACAGTATTGGTCTCAGCCTCCTATCTTCAGAATATCGGGCTGCAAAAAGGGGATAGGGCTGCGATAATTTCCGAGAACAGGCATGAATGGTGCTCTGCATATCTTGCGATAATCATGGCAGGAGGGGTTGCTGTGCCAATGGATGCACAGCTAGGGCCGGATGAAATAAAGAATCTCCTGAGCAATTCAGGATCCAAAATAGTATTCCATAGTCAAAAAACCGTTACGAATGTCATAGAAGCCTCACGCTCGATAGAAGACCCTTTTGTATTAATGAATTTTGATTCTCCTGAATATGAAGAGCTTACCAGAACCGAACCCCTGAATTCTTTTCCGGATATAACCCCTGATGATATTGCCTCTATCATCTATACATCTGGCACTACAGGGACCCCAAAAGGTGTGATGCTCACGCATAATAATTTTTGTTCAGACGCAGGTGCGCTGATAAAGGCAAAAGTGGTCTCTCATGAAGACAATGTGCTTTCGATCCTTCCGCTTCACCATACATATGCCTTTATGTGTACCTTCCTTGTCCCTGTTTTTCTCGGAGCATCGATAATTTATCCTGCAAGCCTGAAAGGGCCTGATCTTGTCTCTGCTATTAAAGACAGAGGAGTGAGCATATTGATAGGTGTGCCACAGGTGCTGGATATAATAAGGAACGGGATAATGAATAAAATAAAAGGACTTCCCGGCTCGTTATCTTTCATGCTATTAAAAATTCACAGCTTTTCAGGATCTGTTCACGAAAAGCTCGGAATTAATATTGGAAAGATCATCTTCAGGTCTGTTCATAAAAATTTTGGCAAAAGATTCAGGTTCTTCGCAAGCGGAGGCGCAAAGCTTGATCCGCAGATAATGAAAGATCTTGAGGCCTTAGGATTCCCTGTGCTTGAAGGATATGGTCTAACAGAGACATCACCTGTTCTGACATTCAATCCTTTGTCAGGAAGAAAACCCGGTTCAGCAGGAAAACCCCTCCCGGCAGTAGAACTAAAAATAATAGGTCCATCTGAAACCGGTGAGGGCGAGATAGCGATAAAAGGGCCTATGGTAATGAAGGGATATTATAAAAATCCAACAGCCACCGCTGATGTTCTGAAGGATGGCTGGTTCATGACAGGCGATATTGGCAGGATTGACAAAGAAGGATATCTTTTTATCACAGGCCGTTCAAAAGAGGTGATAGTGCTCAGCTCAGGGAAGAATATCTACCCTGAAGATGCAGAGAGGATATTTCTGACATCCCCGCTTATCAAAGAAGTCTGTATCCTGGGCGAGGAGAACAAAGGCATAACAGAATCTTTACATGCTCTGATCGTGCCTGATTTCGAATATGCGAAAAAGAACGGCATATCGAATATTAATGACGCGATAAAGTGGGAGATAAATAAATTGTCAGGCAGTATGCCTTCATATATGAGGGTCAAGGGCTATTCTATCCGCACAGAACCTCTTCCAAGAACACCTCTCGGAAAATTAAGGCGTTTTATGATAAAGGATGCTTTGATACAAAAACCGGTACCTGAAACAGGAATATCAGCATCCGAAGCTCCTATGCCTGAAGACCATGAATCCAGAAAAGTGATAGAGGCGATAATGGATTTTTCAGGAGAAGAACAGACAATAAATACGGGCGACAATCTCGAACTCGATCTCGGGCTTGATTCACTCTCGAAAATAGAACTGATAGTTTCCCTGGAAAAGATATTTTCTTTGAAACTGCCTGAGGATTTCCTGTCAGACGTACAAACCGTGGCTGACCTTATTGCCAAGATAAAAGATCAGTCAACAGCCGGAGTTTCAGCAGGGACATCAGAGAGGACAGGGTGGAGTAATATCTTATCCCGGGAGCTTTCAGAAGAAGAACTCAGCATAATCTCTTTTGAAACAGATAAAAGCAGAATGCTTGCTGCTTTTTTGGCATATACAGGATTAAGGTGCATTTTCAGACTATTATTCAGGCTTGAGGCAAGAGGTATTGAGAATATTCCCTCCGGCAGGAACTTCATAATAGCTCCTAACCATACGAGCTATCTCGATGGATTCGCTGTAATATTGTCGCTTCCCTTTTCATTTTTCAGGAACATTTATTTGCTCGGACTTAGAGAGTTTTTTGCAGGATTTTTAAGAAGCAGGCTTGCAAGGCTTGCGCATGTGATACCGATAGATTCATCTTCATATCTTAACAAGGCATTACAGGTATCAGCCTTTGTATTAAAGAACAAACGTTCTCTGTCTGTCTTTCCTGAGGGAGGCCGCTCATTCAACGGTGAGATCATGGAATTTAAAAAAGGTGTCGGCATCCTTGCTGTTGAGATGGAAGTGCCTGTTGTGCCTGTTTTTATAGAAGGGGCTTTTGAAGCGCTCCCGCGCAATGCAAGAATACCGCGGTTTAAAAAAATAATAATAAAGTTCGGCAAGCCCCTTAATGTTAAAGAAATAGACTTCTCAAAAAGACCAGAGCATACTGATAAATATCAGTATTTTGCATCGCAGTTGAGAGAAAAGGTTGAAGATCTTAAGACAACTGAAAAATAATGTTCCAAAAAATTATGATTTGAGATAAACTTAATGAACGATATAAGCCTGTAATAAAGGAGAGGTTGAATATGAAAGTTCTGATAGCCGAGGACAATGCAGAGAACAGGAAGCTGCTTAAACTTTACCTTGAGATACATGATTGTGAAGTGATCGAGGCAGAGGATGGACAGGAAGGCCTTGAACTCGCAAAAATCCATAAACCTGAGCTGATAATATCTGATGCCCTGATGCCGAAGATGGATGGTTTCCAGTTCCTCAGAAATATCAAGACAGACCAAGATCTGAAAAATATACCTTTTATATTTTACTCTGCTGTTTATACAGAGAACAAAGAGTCTGAACTTGCAGAGTCTCTGGGAGCAGAGGCTTTTATTGCTAAGCCTAAAGAACCTGAAGAATTCTGGGAGGAGGTCAGGGCTGTGCTTGACGGGTGTGAAACAAAAGGGAAAAAGAGCATTCCAACAAAACTTATTGAAGAGGAAGAAGAGTTTCTCAGGAAATACAGTTATATCGTTGCTGCAAAGCTTGAAGAAAAAGTCAGGGAACTCGAAAGGACAAAAATAGAAGCTGACAAGAACAAGGGAGCTGAATAGCTTTTTGCCCCGGATAATTCATAATTTTTTTGTGAATTTCTCAGGTATGGCTCAAAATTTCTTGAAATCCTCAAGTTGAAAGGGATTTATTATCTCTGCTTTTAATACCGAGCCATTATCTGAAATTTTAGATCTTATAATTCAAACAATTTTTCACCATCCCTGAGAATTTTACAAACTAAGTGTCGATGGATTTCTCAGGTACGATCAAAAATTTCTTGAAATCCTCAAGTTGAAAGGGATTTATTATCTCTGTTTTTAATACCGAGCCATTATCTGAAATTTTAGATCTTATAATTCAAACAATTTTTCACCATCCCTGAGAATTTT
>MHDW01000080.1:6429-7617 GCA_001803645.1 Nitrospirae bacterium GWC2_42_7
GGCAGGCTTGTCTGGAATCTTTCTGAAGAAGGATTGCGGACTTGAATACCCGACAGGCAGGTTTTCCCTGAAGGGCGAGCATATAAAAAAACAGTTCCCCTCCCTTGAGGGCCTATGGCTCGGGGCCAACGGCTCATAGAGGAGGGGATAAAGGGGAGGGTGATTTGATGTCTACTTGCTTAATGAATACCTTGATAAGTGAATAGCGTGGACTAAATTGACGAACTTACATTGACAGAGATATTCGATTCCATTTAAATTAAAAGCCAGCATAAATTTTAAGAACAGGGAGTTGTTTTGAAAAAAATAATAGTAAAGAATCCTATAGTTGAGATCGACGGCGATGAGATGGCAAGGGTCATCTGGCAACTCATAAAAGAAAAGCTTATCCATCCTTTTGTTGATATTGATATCCGTTATTTTGACCTCGGCATAAAGCATAGGGATGAGACCGATGATAAGGTCACGGTTGACGCTGCCAATGCCATTATAGAGGCAGGTGTTGGCGTGAAGTGCGCAACAGTAACACCTAATGCAGCGAGGGTAAAGGAATACAACCTCAAACAGCAATGGAAAAGCCCTAATGGAACTATACGTTCAATCCTGGATGGGACTGTATTCAGGAAACCGATAATCATTAATAATATCCCTCCTTCTGTCCGCACATGGAACAAGCCGATAATCATAGGCCGCCATGCTTACGGAGATATATACAAAAACATAGAACTTGTTGTGGATAGCCCCGGGAGAGCAGAAATTGTTTTTATCCCGGCTGACGGAGGCGAGAAAAAGACATTAAAGATACATGAATTTAAAGGCCGGGGTGTTGTGATGGGAATGCATAACACAGAGTCTTCGATCAGGAGTTTTGCAAAGGCTTGCATAAATTATGCTTTAAGCGAAAAGATTGACCTCTGGTTCGGCGCAAAAGACACTATCTCCAAACAATATCATGGTTTTTTCCGGGATGTGTTTGCAGAGGAGATAGAGAAAGCAGACAAAGAATTAAAAGCAAAGGGGATAAATTACAGGTATCTTTTGATCGATGATGCAGTAGCGCAGGTAATAAAATCAGAAGGCGGAATGCTCTGGGCATGCATGAACTATGACGGGGATGTGATGTCAGATATGGTTGCAACAGGTTTCGGAAGCCTGGGGCTTATGACATCTGTGCTTGTCTCTCCTGAC
>MHDW01000081.1:0-2366 GCA_001803645.1 Nitrospirae bacterium GWC2_42_7
CTTTACAATCGGCAGACCATCTCGTGTTATTTCCATCCCAATCAAAAGCCCCATGCCGCGTATGTCCGCTATCAGGCTTGGGAATTCTTTTTTCAATTCTTCAAGTCTCTTTTTGAAATACTTTCCCATCCTTCTGCACTGATCAAGGATGAACCCATCTTCGAGAATAACATCAATTGTTGCTATTGCCGCTGCGCATACAAGGGGGTTCCCGCCAAAAGTCGAGCCGTGTGTTCCAGGCTGAAAGGCAGCGGCTATCTTTTCTGTTGCAAGCATTGCACCTATGGGAACACCACCGCCGAGTCCTTTTGCCATTGTCAGAATGTCAGGTGTTATACCGAAATGTTCGTATGCGAAGAACTTGCCTGTTCTGCCCATGCATGTTTGAACTTCGTCAAGGATCAGCAGTATCTCATGTTTGTCACAGAGTTTCCTTACCTCATTGAGATAATCAGGGTCAGGAATTTTTACGCCGCCTTCGCCCTGGATCGGCTCAAGCAGAACTGCACATGTATTTTTTGTTACAGCTTTTTCGATAGCATCAATGTCATTAAATTCAACATGTACAAAACCAGGCATCAGAGGATCAAACCCCTTTTTGAATTTGTCCTGCCCTGTAGCTGTGAGTGTGGCAAGGGTTCTTCCATGGAATGAATTTGTTGTTGCAATGATCTCGAATTTTTTGTTCCCATTCTGTTCACTGAAATATTTCCTTGCGAGTTTTATTGCAGCTTCGTTGGCCTCAGCTCCTGAGTTGCAGAAAAAAACCTTGTCAGCAAAAGAGTTTTCGACAAGAAGTTTAGCAAGCTTTACCTGCTGTTCTATGTGATAGTAATTAGATACATGAATAAGACGCTGAGACTGTTTTTGTATTGCGATCACCACTTTTGGATGGCAGTGGCCAAGGCAGTTCACAGCTACTCCGCCTACAAAATCCAGGTATTCTTTATTCTCAGAACTCCAGACCTTTATCCCGCGGCCTTTTCTCAGAACAACAGGGAATCTGCTGTAGGTGTTCATCAGATAATGGTCTGAATCTTCGAGAAGTTTCTTGATTTCCATTGGTAATAATAACGCAGAAATTATATAAAAATCAAACAGATACGTTTAAAGGACTCCTAATGTAAGTCTTGAAAGGAAAACAAAACATGTTGTTTTTTGTCTGTTATTTTACGAGATTTTCGATCAATCTTTTCAGAGACTTCATCTCTTCATAGACAATACTTATAATCAAACTCCTCAGAGGTGCCAGATTCTCTTTGTTTGCTTCACGCATTGCCGAAATATATTCTAGTCTTCTTATTGGAGGAATAATAACAGGGCTGTAGTTATTTTTCATTGTAAAAATACTTAGCAGAAGCCTTCCTATTCTTCCGTTTCCGTCTATAAACGGATGGATTGATTCAAACTCAGCATGAAGGTCACTTGCACGCTCAAGAGGATGTCTATTTTTTATCTTTTGGTTAATGTTTTTAATATGCTTTTTCATCAGTTCAGAAATTTTCTGATGATCAGGTGGCAGGAAGTCGGTGCCTGTAATGATGACATTCTTTTTCCTGTAGCTTCCAGCATTTTTAGGATCTATCTGCTCATAGAATAGTTTGTGGAGAAACAGAATATTGTCTTCTGTAAGCGGTTTGTCTATCATTGGGTAAATGTGGTCATAAGCCTTTGCATGACCTATGGCCTCATAATGTTCCCTCAGTGATTTACCGCCAATGGTTATACCGTCTTCAATAACAACCTTTGTCTCAGACTCGGTAAGCGTGTTCCCTTCGATTGCATTAGAGGAGTATGTCAGCCCGATACGATAGTAATCTTTTAGCTGTTTAACGACATGGTCAGAGAAAGGCCGATAACCGTCGAGGACGGATTTAATGATCTCGATTTTGTCTATGGCATCTTCAATTTCTTTTATCATGTATTTCACTTTCAAACTCACTTAATATGATGGAAATCTTTAACATAATCATCAGTTAGCTCAATAAGTCTTCGAATGTCTTTAATAAATCTCTTTTTTCGTCTGAAGACAAATCAAATTCCTCTAACCAATGCCGGATATAAGAATAATCCAACTCAGCATTTTTTAGAATAATAATTCTCGCATCCTCAATGTCCCGCGGCCTCCCGGCAAAAACTTTGTGGATTATCACATCTTCCGGTGACGCAAAACAGACATCCTGTCCCAGTATGCTGATTTTTTTTGATCGTTGTATTGCATTGGTTTCATAAGGCGTGAAAGAGAAAATAAAATCTACTCTGATGCCCGTAGCTAGATTTATTGCGGGCAATACCATTGTCTGGCGGACAAATGTTTCTATATCCTGCGGGACAGGCTTGAGGGAAATTTCATTTATTATTGCAAG
>MHDW01000081.1:2388-5225 GCA_001803645.1 Nitrospirae bacterium GWC2_42_7
GGCGAGGTTCGCCATAAAGCAGCACCGCCTGTCCCCCGATAATCATATAAGGCAGCTCGTGGTTTTTTAGACTTGCGCCTATTTTTGACAGGAGTTCTTCAAACATGAATTCAATATCCTTGCCATTCTTATATCCGCCTCAATCCCATCGAGAGGAGATTTGGGAGGCAGCACGCCAAGTCTTAAACCTTCTTCCCACATGCCTGCAAAAAGCCTGCTTGCCTGCTCAAAAGACAGCCTGCCTGCATTTTTCAAAAAATCATTTTCAAATTTTTTTAAAAGTTCGGACTCTCTGAGCATTTTATTAATTATCTCTCCAGGTTATTTTACCATTCAAAGCGTAAGAATTAGCCAGCCCAGTGTGGAAATAATATTTGAGTTGCTTAACGACATGGTATGGAAATGGCCGATAACCGTCGAGGACGGATTTGAGGGAGGAGAGTTTACTGAGAATATCTTTCATTTCCAGTTACCTATATTTTTGAAAAAATAAACATATCCCCTTTCCCTTAATTATGCTTAATATAGAAAATCAACTGTAGCAAAGAGAACATTCATCACTACTTGCTGAATTTCTAAGAATCTCTCTTGAATAGTAGGAACCGAAGATACATTATGAGCGCCATAATTTCTAAGGCCATAGACTATAGCAACATCTCTCTGAAATGTTGTTAAAGTAAGATTTGGCAGGCTAAAAGTTCCATCTAAAATAGTGCGCAAAGTTCCATCAAAATCTTTATTATACGCTTCATTTATATCGCCAAGTTGAGCATTGTTAAGTGAAAAATTAGCTTTTGTCAATAAAAACTCAGCATGATTAATAAATTTCCTTTGGCTTGGATTCTTTGCATGAATAGCATTATCAATTACTAATACGACATCAAAAAGGATATTGATTTCAAGCTGCCCAGCAAAAGAACTATGAAACGCATGTGCAGGCAATTCCGAAAGTCTCATTAGTCTTGCAACAGCATATGCAAGGAGAAAAATAGTCGCAACATTCGGTGGCGCTAAAAGAAACCTGTCCTTAAAATCTTCAAGTATGAATTTTCTTCCATATAAGGCTGAGTAATTGTTCTGCATTGTATTAAGAAATTTGGCCTGTTGAATAACCCATTGCCTGAAAGCCTGATCAGCCTTGACATAGTTCAAACTTACCAATGCAAATCCTGACGTATCTATGTATGCCTTGCCGTGAGTGAGGAAATCTTCTTCTACGGCTCTATGTATTAACGCATAACCTTTATCAAGCTCTCCTCGCTGTAAAACAGTTATCCCCCAAAAATAATATGGCGTACCCTTGTGAATTCTTTTTGCTTGGTTTGTTTTTTCCCATTTGAGCGCAGGTTTAAGCGCCATATCCCAAATATTTTCTGCTTCTGCAAATTTACCAGCGGAAATAAAAGTATCCCATATGACAGTGAAATTATTAAAATATGCGTCATGCAAGGCTATCTTGCTTGAGCATGAATCGAAGAATTTTATAGCTTCAACTTCAAAATCATCCCAGCTTAGCGCTTCATGGCCAAAATATGCAGAATGAAGTGAGATAAACTTTTTATCGAGGCCTGGCTCAAGAGTATTAAGTTCAATGCTTTTACCACCTATAATAAATTGCATATCATAATTCCTTTCAAATCCGGCCTAACCTTCTTCCCGGCTATAAACTTCGCTTTAGTCAGCTTCAACTGCTTGTAATTTCAGAGAAGATTTTATTCACTTCTTTTTTTCTCCCCAAAACTTCAAAAACTCATCAGGGGTCATAATTTTAATTTGTCTCGTTGCCTTTCCTGTAAAATGCCGTTTATTACCTGTGATTAAAACATCCGCCAACCCGGTTATAGCTGTTTCGACAAAGGGAATATCGTCCTTGTCTATCATTTCTTTGTTAAGCGGAATTGCTGTAACTTTAGATCCCTCGGACTCAATATAAGTCAAAAACTCTTCAATAACGTCTTTTTCAAAACCAAACTTTGGCCTATGCAGAACTTCCCGATACTCTGCCAGCATTCTGTCATCGTACAAGGCATGTAATTCGCCAACCACCAGCATATCAAGAATTCTTGCCGCATTTCCGAAGGGAGTGATAATGCCTGAGATCAAAACATTAGTATCTAAAACTATCCGCAATATTGTCTCCTGTAATCAGCAGATTTAACTTATGATTTTCTTGTCTTTCTGACGCTTCTTATCTCTGCTTCGATTTCCCTGGCGCTGAGTTTGGACAAGCCTTTTTCCAGGGAGGTTGCCCGCATTTTTGATAAGGCAAGCTCTGCTTTTGCCCGGCGAATGGCTTTTAAAGTTTCATCAAAATTGATATCGCTTATTCCGGTCAGAAGGGCTATGGGCTTGCCATTTGAGGTAATTACAACCTCATTATTTTTCTCGAGGTTCTCCCATACGGACCCGGGTCTTATCCTGAAGTCTCTAACTGTTACAAATCTCATTTTTTCACCTCCATATAATACTTAATGTCCTACAATAAGTCTACGTTATGGATATTAATATGTCAACATAAAAGTTTATTCTCACAACCTAAACCTCTCCCTCTTCCCAGCTATAAACTTCGCTTTAGTCAGCTTTAACTGCTTATCAATCTCGGAAAAAATCTTATTGACCTCTTCCTCTGTATACTCATATGAACTTTTGTTAGAGCAGTTTCCAAGTATCCTGATCTTCTCAAGAATCTCATTTGTTCTCTTGGCTGCTATTCTTTTAAACCGTTCATTTCTGTTTTCCTGTTCCATAAAACTCCCTGTTTATGAATTTATAGCTAAATTATAGTTGTATTATGAGGCAAATGTCAAGGAATATATTGGTAAATAATAGCACTATTT
>MHDW01000081.1:5281-11480 GCA_001803645.1 Nitrospirae bacterium GWC2_42_7
CTTCTTTCAATTCAATGATAGAATCTGTCAATGAAGATAGCTGTAACAGGAAAAGGCGGGGTAGGGAAGACAACGTTGTCGTCGATACTGAGTTACTTATTTGCCTCAGAGGGTAAGAAGGTGATCTCCGTTGATGCAGACCCTGATGCCAATCTTGCCTCAGCGTTGGGGATTCCTCCGGAAGAAGCAAAAAAGATAAGGCCTATTGCAGACCTTGGAGAACTTATCGAAGAACGTACCGGCGCAAAACCCGGCAGTATGGGAGGGATTTTCAAAATCAATCCGAAAGTGGATGACCTGCCTGAAGGCCTTGGCTACAAAATAAACGGCATAACACTTCTTGTGATGGGAAAATCAAAGGCCGCATCGTCAGGCTGCTATTGCCCCGAGAATGTGCTTTTAAGAAGATTACTTAAGCATCTTGTTGTTGAAAGAGACGAAATCGTGATCGTTGATATGGAAGCAGGTATTGAACATCTTACCAGGGGAACAGCTGGTTCTGTAGATGCGTTTATTGTAGTGGTCGAACCGGGACAAAGGAGCATACAGACAGCAGGGGTTGTGAGAGATATGGCAAAAGACCTTGGTGTTAAGAAGGTATTTGTAGTTGCGAACAAGGTTCGCGGGGAAGAAGATATTGCTTTCATAAAACACGGCATCAGCGGGATGGAGCTTGCAGGCTATATAACATTTAACGATGCTGTGATGCAGGCTGATATTAAAGGTGCTTCTCCTTTCAGTTTTTCCCCTAAGACAGTAGAAGAGATAAGATCTATCAAGATAGAGATTGAGAAGACTCTTAATGCTGGATAAAGCTTCCCTTAGAAAAGATTTCCTCAAAAAAAGGGACCGCATACCAACGGAAGTAAGAAAAATAAAAGATAAAATGATCGCAGTGAAACTGGCTTCTCTTGAAGAGTTCAGGAATGCGGGTGTGGTTTTTTATTTCGCATCTTTCAGAACAGAGGTTGATACTCTCGGTATGATAAGGGCGTCAATTTTAGAAGGCAAGCGGGTCTTGCTTCCTAAGGTGGATAAGGAAGGGCATAATCTCAGGCTGTTTGAGATAAAGAGCACAGATGAATTGACCTCCGGATATATGGGGATCCCTGAACCTTCTGTGCTCTCTGAAGACAGGATTGCCGGCATCAATGAAGCTGATGTTGTGATAATACCGGGTGCAGGCTTTGATATGTCCGGCAACAGAATAGGGTACGGTGCAGGATATTATGATAAATTGTTGTCGGGACTGACAAAGAATATTGTGATCATCGCACCTGCATATGAGGAGCAGATCGCTGATTCGATCCCCTCAGAACCTCATGATATTAAGGTCAATATAATTGTGACAGACAGGCGTGTTATAAGGTGTGTTACGGAAGGATGATCAGCTTTACTTTATTATAATTTCGTCAGGTAGTTCATTCGCTGCTGGCACATGAAATACTACTTCCGCCTCAGATTATTTCCCTATATTCACATTGCGTTTTGATATGTTCTGAATACCTGCGGTCATACCTGTTTCTGTTTCTCAAATCGAGTGAGATCGATGTAACGGAGGAGTTCCAGGGTTGTCTCAGGGTTCCAGACGTTACTTCTGTGGATGCGGACAGTCCGTTTCTCATCCGACACAGACTGTATGACAAGCCGTTCTTTTTCATCATAATGGCAGTCTTTAAGGGGTTTGCGAATTGTCTTCCAGCCAACTTTTACCTCATCCAGTGTCTGACTGAGCGGACCTGAGTCAATGCTTTGCCCTGACTTGATCAGATCAAGAAGATAGGGTGTAATTGTTTTCTTCTCAAACGATATGAGAATTTCGATAATTTCATTGCTGTTCTGCATATATCTGCTTATGGATATCCGCTTTCCCCCGTTTTCTATTGCACCGAATGCATTTACTTCCGCACCATGGACAGCCCGGCTTCCTTTTAGCCGCAGGCCTGAAAACACGAATCCATATTTGACGCGCGCGCTTCCTGTCAGCGCCACGGTTGTGCTCCCGAAAAGGGTTTTCTTTGTAATACTCTCTGGGCTCACTATTATGCGAAGTCTTGCAAAATATACAAGTACAAAAACCAGACCGGCAATGTCTATCACCGTGCCGACCTGTGTCATCAGTTCAATATCCATCTGAGGAAAATAAACCATTAAAATAATCGCTGCACCCAGATGCCCATACATCGCATAAAGCAGAAAGGTGGTGGCAATTGATGTACCCCTTGGACTGTATGTTACTGATCCCTCTATGCCTTTCGGATCAGATACAAAAATGGCTTTTATTGCATGGAAGAACCTTAGCGCGAACGGAGACACAACTGAGAATCCCTGGCGTATTACTGGAGGAGCAAGTGTGCCGACAGCTCCGCTGATAATAATGCCTGGTATGGTCAGATCGTACAAAGAAAGAGTAAACCAGATCGAACCGAGCAGTCTCAACGTATATGCATAAAAGATTATTTTTTTCTTGCCATTCGGAGTGAATGCAAATGAAAAAACATAAAGGATAAGTCCAAAGATGAAATATGTAACAAAGAATCGCCATCCAGTGTAATTCTGCGCATTAGCGGCATATCCGGAAGACGAGAGTAATAGAAGCGTAACAGTAGTAACAAAGGATTTAATTTTCAGAGATATTTTCATCTTTTCTATTATTACCAACTCCCCGATGCCCCGCCGCCGCCAAAACTTCCTCCTCCGCCTCCGGAACTTCCGCCATCGCCGCTGTCACTGCTGCTATCGCTGCTGCTTGACCACGAATCTGACGAGCTGCTCCAGTTCGGGGTGTACACTGTTGAACCAAGGCCCGAAAAACTGATTCTCGACGCTCCCAGGACAGACAGGCCATATCCGATGCCGAGTCCGAGCAGTGCGAACATGAGCTTGGTCAAATTCGCTAGAGGAGTGAGGGAGAGCATTCCTGCAGCAAGAGGTGTGAAAAAAGCTCCGAGGCCTGAGCCGAGAATTTCTGATATTTTTCCGAAGAAGAATATGCCGATGTATATTACAATTACCAGGACATAAAATCCCCATGGAATTCCTGTTGTAGCTGGAAAAGATCCTGGTACAGGTCGTTTCTTCTGCTGTTGATGTTGGTAAACACCTTTGAACTTGCTCCCTGATGCTTCAATAATTGACAATATGCCTTCAGTGAAGCCTCTGTCAAAGTCGCCTGCCTTGAAGCTGGGCTTGATGACATTGTCGATGATCCTTCCTGTCATAAGATCGGTAAGCGTTCCTTCAAGTCCTCTGCCTACTTCTATGCGCATCTTTCTGTCATTCTTCGATACAAGAAAGATGATGCCGTTGTCTTTTCCCTTCTGGCCGATCTTCCATGCTTCTGCTACTTTGATGCTGAATTGTTCGAGTACCTCACCCTCAAGGGACGGAATGGTCAGTATCACGATCTGCGTGGAGTCAGACTCTTCTATTGCCTTCAGCTGTTGTTCAAGAGAAGTCTTTGTCTGTGGAGAGATTATGCCAGCATAGTCGTTTACATAACCCTGAAGTTTAGGAACTTCAAGGGCATTAGCAGCAGACACAACTGTTAGATACAGAAGCATTAAGACGAACAGAAATTTTCTGCTGAATTCCATAAGGTAAACCCTTTTACTCTGTCATCACCCTGTTTGAGAGCTCGTTCGTGTCTCCCTGTGTCAATGGAAAGTGTTTTGTCAGAAGCTCTCCGGCAGTTGTTATCGCCTGGCAGAGCGCATCTCCTGCATGGTTGTCTTTGATCCCTTTGGCAACAGTCTGCGCAAAATTGTTAAGAGTTTCCTGCTCGATCTTTTCATAAATACCCTTGTCTGCGAGGACCCAGACCTTGTGCTCAAGAATTGAGAGAAAAAATAGCACTCCTGTATTTGCCTTTGTCTTGTACAGGCCTTTTTCATAGAATGCCCTGACTGCCCGTTCACGCACGGCTTCTTCCAGCCTTCTCCGTCCTACAAAGGATGTTTTTAAAACAGGGAGGGCCTTGAAAAGCATCTGCATAGGCAGAAAAAAGAGAAAACTGAGGAGAATGAAATAGTTCAGCGATGCACTCAGGAAGGCCTCTGACAGAAGCAGTGATACGCAGGCTCCGAGGAGCAGACTGCCGAGTACTGTTGCCTCGCGGTATTCATCGCTGCTGTCAACGACCATGACAGCGACCTCGCCAATTGTGCAGCATTCGACGCTCTGTATAGTCTCCTCGATCTTCTTTTTTTCTTCTATTGAAAAGAAAGTATCTGCTTTTTTCATTGCACCATCTCCTTTGGATCAGAATAGCCTTGCATGTTACCAGTCTCCTGAGGCGCCGCCTCCGCCAAAACTGCCTCCGCCTCCGCCGAAATCTCCACCGCTACTTCCGCCTCCGCCAAAACCACCCCCATAATAACTACCGCCAAATCCGCTGCCTCTTCCACTGCCTGAGAAGAGAGAGGGAAGGGCGAACCCGATTATCAGGCCGACAATACCCGTAATGATTGCTGCGACAAGTCCCAGAGGAGAAAAGAAGGTTGCTATAAGTGCAGGCAGGCCTACAGCACCTGCTGCACCTGAAAGATAGCGGGAAAAACTTCCCAGAGCCAGGAGAGCAATGCCGCCGAAGATGAGAAAATTAATTATTTGTGATGAGCCCCCACGCCTTTTTCCTCTCTGTCTGCCTGTGTTTGAATCTGCATTGAATTCCCCGCGGGTCGCCTTGATAAGAGTCAAAATTCCTGCCATGACCCCTCCATCGAAATCACCTGCTTTGAATCTCGGCTTGATCTCCTGGTCAATGATTCTTCCTGATGCAAGGTCAGTGAGTTTGCCTTCAAGGCCTCTTCCGACCTCAATGCGCATCTTTCTGTCCTCTTTCGATATAAGGAGGATTATGCCGTTGTCTTTTCCCTTCTGGCCGATTTTCCAGGCCTCTGTAATCTTGACGCTGAACTCTTCGAGCACTTCTCCCTGCAAAGATGGAATGGTCAGTATCACTATCTGGGTGGAGTCGGACTGTTCAAAGGCACGTAGTTCTTCTTCCAGTGCAGTCTTAGCCTGAGGAGAGATCATGCCAGCGTAGTCATTGACGTAGCCTGTCAGTTTGGGCACATCGAGGGCATGGGCATCTGGAGCAAAAAGAACACAAAGTAAAAACGCTAAAGAGAAAAGATATTTTATCGATCCCAAAATACCCACCCCTACACCCCTCCGAGGAGGGGATTTAAAGGGATGTTCTACCCTTTGTGAGAGGGTATGTTTTTCCAAGTCCCCTCTTGGGAGGGGTGTAGGGGTGGGTGCATTTTCAGTTCCCTTTGCGAGCCAACAGTTCATGTTATCCCTTTTGTAATTACTTCCCGAACTCAACTTTCGGCGCTTTCTCAGCCCCTGTCTCTGCTTTGAAAGCCTCACGCGGTTTCAGGTGCAGCATCATGGAGTTTGTGAGGCTGTTCGGGAATATCCTGATCGAGACATTGAAGGTCTCGACTGCCTTATTGAATCTGGTCCTCGCAACATTGATCCTGTTCTCTGTTCCCTCCAACTGGTGCTGGAGGTCCATAAAGTTCTGATTTGCTTTCAGGTCAGGATACTTCTCTACTACGACCATCAAACGTGAGAGTGCGCTGGACATGGCGCCTTGAGCTGCCTGAAATTGCGACAACGCTTTAGGATCATCGAGAATGTCTTTGGATGCCTGAATGGTCCCGACCTTTGCCCGTGCCTCGGTCACTGCCTGAAGTGTTTCTTTCTCATGCTTTGCATATCCTTTAACAACTTCCACGAGGTTTGGTATAAGATCATTTCTTCTCTGATAAGTTGCTTCCACGTCACCCCATGCTGCCTTGACCGCTTCCTCGTTGGCCTGCATGGTATTATAACCACATCCCGAAACGCTCAAAAGCATCACTGCAAACAATAGATACACTAATTTTTTCATTTTAATCTCCTTGCCATTAATAATTAAATTTTTGAAAATACGGTTGTTATCATAATTGGGGCATTGCCTGAATATTATAATATTTCAACTGCGTTTTGATGCTGCCATATCTTCGAGTACTTTCAGCTTTGAAATTTCTCCTAATGCGATCAGTGTATCACCATCTTTAATTATGCTGCGGAATGTAGGGTTGAACTTCATGTCATTGTCAGCCTGCTTGATAGCAACGACTATGATGCCGAGTTCCCTGCCTATCCCGCATTCATCGAGTGTCAAGCCGATAAGTTTTGAGTCTTT
>MHDW01000082.1 GCA_001803645.1 Nitrospirae bacterium GWC2_42_7
ATGAAAAAGGGATCAAAAATATCTTTGTCAGCAACGGATACACAGGAACAGAGGCAACTAAGCTTATTGCCCCTTTTCTCGATGCCAACAACATAGATCTCAAAGGCAGTGATAAATTCTACAAAGAGATCTGTGGCGCAAAAGTTAACCCTGTAAAAGAAACTATCCGGCTCATGAAAGAGCTCGGAGTATGGGTCGAAGTTACTACTCTTGTAATACCTGATCATAATGACTCTGAAAAAGACCTCACGGACATTGCAGAATTCATAAGTTCAGTGGATAAATCGATCCCCTGGCATGTCAGCCAGTTCTATCCTACATACCTTTTAATGGATAAACCACGCACTCCGATCTCTAAACTAAAACAAGCTGTAGATATCGGATACAAAGCCGGGCTTAAATTTGTATATGAAGGCAATGTCCCGGGTGAAGGCGGAGAGAATACATACTGTCCATCATGCAAGAATCTTCTTATCAAACGCTTTGGTTACCGCATAATCGAGAACACAATGAAAGACGGCAAGTGTCCGAAGTGCAATGTATTGATTGAAGGGGTTTGGAAATAGCAAGTGATATGAGATGCCCGAAATGCAGTTTTGAACAGCCTGAAAATTCAGCTGAATGCAAGAACTGCGGCATTATCTTCGCAAAATATCTCTCAAAACAAAAACAGGTGTCTGAAGATCCCGCAGCCGTTTCCTTCTCTTCTTCGGCATCCACTGAAAAAGAAAAAACGGCAGATATCTCTGCTTATCTTGAAGAACTTTTTTTTAACGTTGAGTCTGAAGTTAATATTGTTTACTTCATTGGCAGAACTGTTTTCTTTCTTATTTTGCTTGCATGGGGCATGAAGTTCATATTCACCCCTATTTCCTCTAATTATGCTGGGGAAAGCTTTATGCATCTCATCAATCTTCCTTTTCATGAAGCAGGGCATATAGTATTCCGTATATTAGGCCAGTTTGTGATGAGTCTTGGCGGCAGCCTGATGCAACTTCTGGTGCCCTTAATATGCCTCCTGACTTTTTTATTAAAAACAAAAGATACATTTGCTGCTTCAGTCTCTCTCTGGTGGCTGGCCGAGAGTTTTATGGATCTCGCACCTTATATCGATGATGCCAGAAGACTTGAATTACTACTTATTGGCGGCGTAACCGGGAAAGATGTTGATGACTTCCATGACTGGGAATATATCCTGAATAAGTCAAGTCTTCTTGCATTCGATCATACACTTGCTGTTACTGCTCAAACGATCGGAATATTATTAATGATATGCGCTTTTGCATGGGGAGGATTCCTGCTTTTCAAACAATTAAAGATACTTCGTTCAGAAAATCAGCTTAACTGAATAAAAGACTTAATCAGTGTCATATGTATCTGAACTTATTCACTGTAATCCTTTTCGCTGCAGATTATTAAAATCTAAAGACTCATTCACAAATTTCTAAGATGCGGATAAAAAATAACTTGAATGTATAAGACCAAGTATTTCTGTCAAGAACATAATGTTCTCAAAAAAGGGATTGTAAAAACTTGTCAACTTGAGGATCTCAAGATTTTTTTGGCTGTATCTGAACAATATACAGGTGGGTTAAAAATAAAAAACAATCAGAACGTTATTTTGCGCAGCGGAATCCAGTGTCGTAACGTGAATTTGCAGGGACACTGTAAGAGCGCTTTGTTGTCATGATCGATGCTGAATCCCCGGTAAAGTCACCGCCCCTCACCACTTTGCCTTTGCTCCCTGATGTCGGGCCTTTAGGGTCATTCTTCTCGCTTCTCATATAGTACGTATTGTCATACCAGTCAGCCACCCATTCAGAGACATTTCCACTCATATCAAAAACCCCAGCACCATTTGCCTTCTTCTGTCCTGTCTGATGTGATTTCCGGCCTGAGTTCGAACTGTACCATGCATAGTCATCTGCCCTCGACACGCTGTTTGTTCCAGCCCATTTCTCGTTGCTTCCAAGGCTTCTTGCAGCATACTCCCACTCAGCTTCAGTGGGAAGCCTCATACCTGCCCATTGGCAGTAGGACTTTGCATCATTCCATGACACCAGCACAACAGGGAAGTTATTTTCAGGATTATACTTTGTATTTCTCCATGTTGCATCCCTGCCCTTGACCCACTCACCTGTATAAGCAAATTCGCCGCGTTCAGCATTTGTTTTAAACTTTCTAACATCAGTAAATTTCTTAAATTCACCGAGCGTAACTTCATACTTGCCTATAGAAAAAGAGTCTAAACAGACCTCATGAGATTCATCGTCTGTTGCAGAGCCGTCCGAGAGATTTCCCATTTTAAAACAACCGCCTTTTATAAATACCATTGCGCCTTTGGTCTTTTTAAGCTCAGCCAACTTCTTGTCGGCAGCAGCTATAGTTTTAGCTATGTCCTGAGTCTCAGGGAAGATCGTTTTCGCCTCTTTATAATTTTTCAAAGCTTCTTCTATGTCCTCCTCTGTCTCGGCTGATCTGCCTTTTTCGACCAGATCATCTGCCTTCTTTTGGAGCGCCTCAATATCAGTAAGTTTTTTCTGTGCCGAAGAATATTCAGGGGCAACGATCAATACATTATTATAGCTTTCCCTTGCATCAATATAATTTTTATTGCTGTAGTTCTTATCACCAGATTTCATAAGCAGGTCCCTGATCTCAGTAAGCTTTTTCTTTGCATTTGAATTATCAGGTTCTTTGCCAAGAACCTGCTTCAAAGTTTTGTAGGCATTGTCTCCTTCAGGTGCAACCAGCTTTTTCTCAGAGATCTGTTTGTCAACCTTAGCCAGGAGCTGAGTCATTTTCTCTTCTTTACCATCTGTTTTTATGTCTGCCTTTGCACTGACTGATGCCTGTTCAGAAGTATTTAAATCTTGATCTTTTTTATTGGAACTCTTCGAATAAACAAAAAATAAAACTGTTATAACAGCAATTGCCGCAACTGCGTATATGGCTGTCCTGCTTTTTGGTTTTTGTTCTGTATGTGTGTATTCCTCTCTGTTTGCCTGAGAAGAGCTTATTGTCTGGCTGGCGTATACTTCAGCTTTTCTTGATTCTTCTTCTCTTTTCCTGTCAGCTTTTTCTCTTGCCTCTTGTTCTTTCTTCTCTCTGGCCTTTCTCTCTGCTTTCTCTTTTGCTTCCTTTTCAGCCTTCTTTCTTGCTTCTGCCTCAGCCTTTGCTTTGGCTTCTCTTTCAGCTTTTTCTCTTGCCTCTTGTTCTTTCTTCTCTCTGGCCTCTCTCTCTGCTTTCTCTTTTGCTTCCTTTTCAGCCTTCTTTTTTGCTTCTGCCTCAGCCTTTTCTCTAGCTTCCCTCTCTCTTACTTCTTTGTCCCGAGCTTCCCTCTGAGCTTTTTCTTTGGCTTCTCGTTCAGCCCTTTCCTTAGTTTCTCTTTCAGCCTTTTCCTTTGCTTCTCGTTCAGCTTTTTCTTTGGCCTCTTGCTCAGCCTTTTCCTTTGCTTCTCGTTCAGCTTTTTCTTTAGCTTCTCTTTCAGCTTTTTCTTTGGCCTCTTGCTCAGCCTTTTCCTTAGCTTCTTTATCAGCCCTTTCCTTGGCCTCTCTATCTGCCTTTTCCTTGGCCTCTCTATCTGCCTTTTCCTTGGCCTCTCTATCTGCCTTTTCCTTGGCCTCTCGCTCAGCCTTTTCCTTGGCCTCTCTATCTGCCTTTTCCTTGGCCTCTCGCTCAGCCTTTTCCTTAGCTTCTCTTTCAGCCTTTTCCTTTGCTTCTCGTTCAGCCCTTTCCTTGGCCTCTCTATCTGCCTTTTCTTTGGCCTCTCGCTCAACCATTTCTTTAGCTTCTCTGTCAGCCCTTTCCTTGGCTTCTCTCTCAGTCTTTGCTTTGGCCTCTTTTTCGCGGGCCTCTTTCTCTCTGGCTTGCTTCTCCAGAACTTCTCTTACACGAATTTCTTTCTCTCTGGCCTCCCTCTCACGAATCTCTTTCTCACGGGTTTCTTCATATTCACGCTGTGCTGTCTGTATTGCCTGAGCTAAAACTTTTATATCCTGATATCTATTCTCAGGCTGGGGTTTCAGACATTTTGCAATGATCTTGTCAATAGAAACCGGAATATCATTTCGTATCTCACTTGGCAATTCAAAGCGCCCCATTGGCAGATGTCCAACAAGTATCTGATAAAAAATCATTCCCAGGGCAAATATATCAGCTTTTTTGTCCGTTTCCCTGCCCATCATCTGCTCCGGCAGGATATAATCTGCAGCACCTTGTCCTTTTCCTGCCTGGGCCGGCCTTCCCGGGGTCAGCAGTTTTGTCATGCCGTATTCAAGCAGTTTGATCTTTTTATCTGGAAGAATAAAAATGTTCTGCAACATCAGATCCTTGTAATTCGTTCCCTTATCATGCACATATGCCAGTGCTGAACAGATTTGTGAAGTTATATTGCATGCCTGGAATAGATCTAAACGTCCTCCCTTTGATGACAAATAACCTGCGAGGCTCTCTCCCTCTATCAGATCTGTTGTAACATAATAAAAACCCCTGGCCTTGTCATAACCTGAATCATAAAGCAATAATATGTTTTCGTGCTTTAATGATTTAGCTATCTTCATTTCAGAGTCAAAAAGCCCTTTGGCTTCATCATTACTTAAAAGTGAAGGGAGTATCACCTTCAATGTCTTCAGCTTATCCTTTGATCTCTGGTCCTTAACTTTATATATAGCTCCAATGCCCCCGAATTCGAGCTCTTCAACAACCTCAAAAGAACCTGCTATAACCTCTTTTGGGCTGAAGGATATCAGCTTCTGTTCGTCATCAAGGCCTGATGTAAAATCTATTGTGCTTACTTCATCAGAAAAAATATCCGAAAAATCATCTTCTCTCTTTTCTGATGGTCCTTTTTGAGACAGGGTTTCTTTTGTCTTGGTATCTTCTGAAGAAACATCAGGCTGATGCTTGGACTGGTCAAGTAACCTGGCGCTTTCTAAAAGAAGGTATTCGATATTAAGCCCTTTTGATATCTCCCACCCCAGGTCAGGAAGATTAACCTTGCCTGCAATCTCAAGATCATCAGCTTTGAACTCAAACTCCCCGTCTTCCCATTGAAGGAGACTCCCAAAAACGCTCATGATCCTTTTTACAGCGATCCTGTCAAGATCCGCTCTTGTAACATATCCATTATCGAACAGGATATCAGCCAGAGATTTATCAGGTATCTTTTTTCTGACTTCTTTGGCTATCTCTATGACTGTTCCCCTTGCTAACCCAGCCTCAAGGAGATCTTCTCCAAGGCCTTTTTCCAGATCATCTGTTTCAGCCCTGCAGACAAGGCCATTCTTGAAAACCACCATAGCTGTTCCCTTGCTGCCCTTGGTTATAAACGTGCCTGTTTTTTTCCCAAGGCTCAACATCTGGAAAACATCTGTCAAAGCAAGGGTCTCAAGCCTTCCAACAAGACTCATAAAACTACAGCTCCTTTATATGTCATTGTCATAATACATAAAATACAAAAGCTAAAACTTCTCCTGTATATTTTAATCTCCTCCAACTTACACCCTCGAAAAACAAATAACTGCCTTGATACAACCAGTACTATATCAATTATATTTTAGGAGTGTCAATGACAAAAACAGAAGGCTCTCAGCCGGCAATTATCTCTTTCGGCATCTCTATCGTGAATGTTGTGCCTTTGTCGTTCATTTGAACTATTATCGTTCCTCCGTGCGAAACAACAATTTTATGCACAATAGCAAGTCCAAGTCCTGTGCCTTTCTCTTTTGTTGTATAAAAAGGAAGGAATATCTTGTCCTTTATATTCTCAGGAATGCCATGGCCTGTATCGGAAACTGACATAAATATAACATCACTCACACCACCTTCTATTCTGAGTTCTCCACCGTCAGGCATTGATTCAACCGCATTCTGAACAAGGTTTGTAATAGATTGTCTCAGGAGGACATCGTCACCATGTATTACAGGCAGTCCGTCAATATTAATAAAAACATTGATCTTCTCATGGTTCTCTGTAACAGTCTTAACACAACTATCAATAAGTTCCTTGAGGTCAACTTTGGCAGGCATCACCTCTGTTGGTTTGGCAAATGAAAGGAAATCGGTAATGATCCTGTCCATAACAACAACTTCCCTGGAGATCGCCTCAACAGCCGGCCGCGAGGCATCAT
>MHDW01000083.1:0-3713 GCA_001803645.1 Nitrospirae bacterium GWC2_42_7
TACCTGTGTTGTAAGAGTGGTTGTATCGCATCCCTCGGCCTTTACCCAGTCAACAACAGGCTGGGGGATATATCCCCCTCCGAGAGTCATTGTATCGCCGAAAGGCAGACAGCCCTCCGGGGTGGCGGTAAAAGTCCCATCAAAAACAGCATCTTTCTGAAGAGGGTTCTGCAGACTGTTGGCAGTGGCGAAAGAAAGAGAGATCGGAGTGCTGGCGGTTATGGTTGGCCCGCCGACTGAAGATGCATCGAGCATTGCAAGTGGTATCTGGTAATCAATATAGTATTCATTACATGTCGGCGTTGTGATGTTGGTAGAACGTGTAGTCCCGTAATCCCATGATGTTTCTGTTGTGCCGTTCGGCCAGACAGGGATCGGGTTGTTGCTGTTCCTGAAATTGAGAATGAAATTATTGTTAGCTAAGTAAGGGTCGCCTGCTCCGTAGGACTTATAAACGAAAGCTGTAGGATTATGGAAAAGCTCGTAAATAGATGGGTCGCCTATATAATCAAGGCTCTGAGAAGGCGTATTGCTGTAGATGCTTTTAACAACATCAATGGCTTCTGATGGAGAACCTGTTGAGCCATTCAAATGAAAAGCAAATTCCCTGTATCCATCCCCATCAATATCGATCATCACAGTCCATTGCGCTGACTTCCATGGGTCAGTAGAACCGTAAGTTCCAGGAGAAGGACCGGTGGCATACGTATTTGCTATCTGCTCAACTCTCCAGCGGTAGAAGAGCACATTTTTATCAGAGTTAAAGTACCATGCAATGCTCGGCGTTGACTGGTCAGTGCATTGTGAACTCACATTTACATAGTTCTGAGGCGAGGTTCCTCCATTGGAAGGGTCTTGAGTCCTTTGGTCTTTTATTCCAACTCCTTGATAAGTGTATGGAATCCATGCGCTGTCAGCAGGCCATGCCACAGGAGTAAAATGAACAGCTGCAGTGCCGATATCTCCCCAGTAAGGCGGGTATCCGTCAGCAGAGACAGTATTTGGGAGTATTGATGATCCGATGAATAAAAAAACAGATAAAAAGATCAAGACAGAGAATAGTTTCTTAATACTGATAGCTTTCAATATATTAACCATGTCCTATTTTAATATAAATTACATATAAATAATAGCAACTTTATAGCAAATGGCATGCCTGAATAAAAAAGAGTGGTTACAGGCACTTGTACGGTACTATGAAGAATAAAAAGCAATTATTGTAAATGTTATGCGTGAAAATCCTCTTTTTAAGATATTTTCAGCATGCCGGACCGTCTGAATTATTCTGCTGAATTCGAAGTGTCAGTTATAGAAAAAGACAGCTGGGAGTTTTAATTTATGATCAGAATAGCAGATTCGGGCCTGTCAGAACTAAAGAAAAAGCTTGCAACTTACTATATTTTGTGGAATATTTTTGTTGTGTGTTGTATATTGTTTTATAAATAAAGTTTGATAGTTTTTAAAATATAAAGATAGGAGGAAGAATTATGAGACTTAGGGAAGAAAAAGGTTTTACGCTTATCGAAGTGATTGTTGTTGCCGGGATCATTGCAATACTTGCCGGTATTTTGGTGCCGCTGATATTTAAGGAAATTGATGAATCCAGGATCACAAGAGCTGCTGCTGATGTAAGGTCAATATCAACTTCTTTGATCGTCTTTAGAAAGGACACTGCTGCCTGGCCTACTATGGATGCTACCTGTGCTGCGAATGTGACACTGCTTAACGGAGACGGTAATCTTCCTGCTAATCTTGCAGCCCTTGGATATGACCCGGGTGTATCCAGTTCATTAAATGACCATCTGTCAATAGATGCCAATGGATGTTATGCAAACTGGAAGGGCCCGTATATGGCAAGGGTCACAGCGGATCCGTGGGGCTACAGTTATGTGATCAACGCAAGCAGTTTTGCAATACAGAACAGTCCGGTATGGATCATATCTGTGGGTCCGAATGGTCAGCTCGAGACGCCTTCATTCGCCGAAACAGCACAAGGAGATGATATAGGAATAAGGATGAAGTAATAAAGGGCGTAAGCAACCTCTGTTGATTTATTAAAAAATAGAAATATTGTTTTTTCAGAAGTTGCCAACCGGAAGTATGATCACAGACTTTCGGTTGGCGTTATTTTTTGGAAAAAACAATCTCTGTGATCTGCTTTATAAATGGGAATGATTATAATTAATAAATGAGAATATCTTTATGAGGAGATCTTAATCAATGCCTCCACGTAAACGCATAGGCGAACGGCTCATTGAAGCCGGGCTGATAACAGAGGAACAGCTTGGGATAGGGCTTGCTGAACAGAAAAAAACAGGGGAGCTTATCGGTTCTATCCTGTTCAGCCTCGGATTCATCAGCCAGTCAGACCTTTTTAAGGTCCTCTCCTTATCACATGAAGGTGATGCCCCGGCCCCAAAGGAAGAAGCTGTCGAGATCCCAGAGGAGATCGAGCATCTTGTAAGGCAGAGCAGTGCTGTATTCCAGGCGACCGGGGGGGGGAAAACAGAGTCGGATTTCGCACAATCACCGCTTGTAAGGCTTGTTGAAAAGATAATTGTAGGGGGTGTCAGCAGGGGAGCTACGGACGTTCATATCGGTCCGGACAACAAAGGGACCAGAATACGCTACAGAGTTGACGGCAGGCTGCATCACGGCATGTATCTGCCGTCTGATCTGCTTAACCCTATAGTCTCGAGGATCAAGATCATAGGTAAGATGAACATAGCCGAAAACAGGGTCCCTCAGGATGGAGGATCGGAATTCCAGTACAAAAACAGGAAGCTCGACCTCAGGATATCGACCTTTCCTGTAGTGGGCGGAGAGAATCTTGTCATAAGGATACTCGACAAGACACAAGTCAGGCTTGGGCTTGAGAGCATCGGGTTCCAGCCTCGCGATACAGAGATCATCCATGATATATTGAAAACCCCTTTTGGCATGGTTCTTGTGACAGGCCCGACAGGCTCAGGCAAGACCACTACCCTTTATTCCTGTCTCTCTGTGATCAACTCAGTAAGCAAGCACATTTTTACTATAGAAGACCCTGTCGAATACCAGTTGCCTTTGATCAGGCAGGCGCAGGTGAATGTCAAGGCAGGCCTTACATTTGCAACAGGGCTGAGATCTATTTTGCGGCAGGACCCTGATGTGATCCTGGTCGGTGAGATGCGTGACCTTGAGACAGCTGAGCTTGCAGTCAGGGCTTCGCTCACAGGCCATCTTGTCTTCAGTACACTCCATACGAATGACGCCTTATCCAGTATTACCAGACTGATCGACATGGGTATCGAGCCTTTCCTTGTATCGGCCACGATCGAAGCTGTTATTGCCCAAAGACTGGTGAGACTGTTATGCCAGGAATGCAGGGAGGAAATACCCGAAGATGATCCTGTCTATAAGCAAACCGGGCTTGGATCGTCAAAGCAGTTGATCTACAGAGCAAAAGGCTGTAATGCCTGCGGTGAGTCCGGTTATGCGGGCAGAACTGTGATCTACGAGATCCTGAGAATCTCCACAGAGATCAAGAATATGGTCAATTACAAGGCGAGTCTTAATGATATTGGGAAACAGGCGAAAAAAGAAGGATTCAGGAGCATATACGAACTCGGCATGGAGAAGGTCAGATCAGGACTTACATCACTTGAAGAGATCAGCAGTGTAACAAGGATCACGGATTACTGATGGCAGCGTATTCCTACAGGGCAATTGAC
>MHDW01000083.1:3741-6219 GCA_001803645.1 Nitrospirae bacterium GWC2_42_7
TTATTGCTGCAAACGAGGCAGAACTCGAGGGAAAACTTAATATGCAGGGCTTGACGCTTATCGAGGCAAAAAAAACAGGCCTCTTGGCTCTCAGCCTGCAGAGGGGCCCGCGATTCAGTGATCAGGACCTGCTGAATTTCTCGTTCCTTCTGCATCTTATCGTCACTTCCGGGATACCGCTTATGAGCGGCCTTATGGACATGATGCAGAACAAGGAGAAAAAGAGAATTTCATATGTTGCAGGCTTGCTCTATGAGAAGATCGAGTCAGGGCTTTCCCTTTCTTCAGCCATGGAGGATTATCCGTCCATTTTTCCATATTATTATGTGCAGATGGTTAAGGCAGGAGAAAGCTCCGGGAGCCTGGATAATATACTGAGTGACCTGATGAATTATATCGAGTGGCAGATAAATTTCAGGAAGACAACACGCGCTGCAGTTGTATATCCATCCATTGTGCTCGGGGCAGTAGGACTGCTGATCATACTTCTCTTTACGTTTGTATTTCCAAGGCTTATGCAGGTGCTGATCGGACTGAATGTGGAACTGCCGATCCAGACGCGGATAATAATGGGGCTGGCGGATTTTTTCAGAAATTATTTCCTGCACCTTATAGCGGGACTTGTTGTTGCTTTTGTTTTGTTCAGGATGTGGATAAATACGAACAGCGGCAGGAGAAGCTTTGATGGTTTTGTGCTCAGACTGCCCCTTATAGGTGAGCTTGTCAGAAAGATCAATCTCTCAAGGTATTTCAAGGCACTGGCAACACTCTATACAGCCGGAATAAATATGGAACAGACTCTTACGATCTCTTCAGGCGTTGTCAGGAATGCGGTCATGCATGAGGCTCTTTCTATTGTTACGGTTTCGGTCATGAGCGGAGATGGGATCGCTCCTTCGATGCAGAAGTCAGGGGTATTTCCTTCTCTCATAGTAGATATGGTCTCTATCGGCGAGAAGACCGGCAACCTTGACAGTGTTGCTTTCCGGGCGAGCAGCATATTTGACAGGGAGGTCCCTGAGATATTTAAAAAGATCATGACATACATGGAGCCGCTGGTTATCATGATACTCGGCGGCATTGTGCTGTTTGTACTGCTCTCAATATTCCTTCCGATATACAAAATTGTCGGAGGGATCAGGGTCAGATGATGGCACCCCTGTTAGAAAGTGCTGTTATTTATGGTGGGGATGATGCAGATAAAATGTTAATAAAAAGAATTCCTCGGTGCTCTGCATCGGGGTTGCCGCATATTCCCTCCCCCTTGAGGGGGGAGGGTGAGGGAGAGGGTGTTGGAATGATTTTTCACCCTCCCCTTATTCCCCTCCCCTCAAGGGAGGGGAGATTTAGGATACCTCGCAGCTTGCTGCGGAGTAGTTTATTTCCTGTCAGAAAGGGTGGGGTAGACCCTGTTAGAGATAAATCTCTAACAGGGTTTACGCTCATAGAGGTAATAGTGGTCATGGCTATTGTTGCTATAATGGCAGGGATCATGGTCCCGTTTGTCTACCGGATATGGGAAGGCAATGATATTGAATTAACCAGAGAAAGAATGCTCGATCTGAAGCGGGCGATGACCGGAGATCCCAGGATGATACAGAACGGAATAAGGACTAATTACGGTTTTGTCGGTGACAACGGGCAACTGCCGGCATCCCTTGCTGAGCTGCTCCCTTCTTATCTGCCGTCAGGGTTTGATCCCAATAAATATAACAAAGATGCCTGGTTGAACGAGTTTGTATATACAACTACTGAAACAGGAGGCAGGAGGGTGGCTGCAACACTGAAAAGCAAAGGGCCGGACAGGCAACTGGGGACCTCTGATGACATTGATGATAATACTGATCCTGGTATCTGTAAAATAAATGAATCAGAAGTAACACCAACCGGCGTTGTTCAGGGAAACCTGAATTTTGTTTTCTTTAACTCAAGTGCAGTTCCTGTCACACCTGCGTATACTGCCCTGATCACGGCTGAATATACCGGCCCCCTTGGGGCAACTATCGCAAATTCAGGATGCATAAGCCTCAATATCGGCCTGATCAATGCAGGTGAAACAAAGCCGCTCACACAGAACTTCAGCAGTGTCTTTCCGGTGGAACTCCCGATCGGCAAGTCTGAGTTCAGGCCCATCCTCTACCCGAACAACTCCTGTGCCGGAAGCGGCACCCAGAGTGCAAATTACATGTCGGTATTTATCTCTGACGGGCTTAATGTGATTTTCGCAAATCTTCCAACTATAAACTATACGGTGACCGGACCATGAGCAATATTTACTTTGACATAAGGGGTGGTGCCTTAAAGGTCCTGATAATCGACGGAAAGGCAGTCAGATATAAGAAGATATTTGAATCTTTTTCTATTGAGGACAAGGTCAAGACCCAGAAAATATTCCGGCAGATATCCGATGAATCCGGTGTGAAGCCGGAAATTGTTCACCTTGTTCTGCCTGTGTCTGAGGTGAAGATAAAAGCATAC
>MHDW01000083.1:6368-6666 GCA_001803645.1 Nitrospirae bacterium GWC2_42_7
AAATAAAAACAATTACAACTTCCTTTCATTCGAATCTCAGGGCCTTTGATAGCGTAAAGGGCAGCATGCCGCAGACCGCGGCAATATTCGAGGTCGGAGCAGATTCAGTTGAGATTATGGTCATATCACCTTCACGGATCATTGCCTATGAAGTATTTCCGGTTTCGATCGGGGAGGCAGAGGGAACTGTTGAAGAACGTGATATCGAAATAATACGGAAGAAGCGGCTATACGGGATCATTGATGCACTATATAAATTCATGATCTCCTACAGGGAGAATTATTCAGATACACCGAT
>MHDW01000083.1:6724-7018 GCA_001803645.1 Nitrospirae bacterium GWC2_42_7
GACAAGATATCCGGCGCTGTTGAGGAAGCTGTTGGCTCTGAGGCTTCTCTCTGGAACCTGTTTGGCGAAGATGTGATCAACGGCGCTGAATTTACTGCGCTTTATGGTTTTTCACTCAGTGTCTCTGACGGTACAACAGCGAATCTCATTTCAAAGGAACTATTAAGACGTAAACAGCTCAGGCTCAGCCGGTCTGCCATGGCTGTCCTGTTCTGTATTTATATTGCTGTTGTCTTATCGATCTATTTTGTTGTTGAATCACGCTATAAAAGCTCATTGAAGCTGCTGGATGCT
>MHDW01000083.1:7043-8704 GCA_001803645.1 Nitrospirae bacterium GWC2_42_7
CCCTTGTTTCACAGGGAGCAGGCAAGTCCCCTGATCTCAGGGAATCTCTGCTAAAGCTTGCAGAAAAGCAGCCGCAGCTTTATGACATATTCAGATACCTGGGCAATAACCTTCCTCAAGAGGTGCTTCTCGATGAAATTGTCTTTAAGCATGAAGGGGAAGATGAGGTAATGCAACTGAGCCTTGTAAGCAAATACAATGCTGAGATCGGCAGAAAAAGATATTTCACTTCAGTCGTTGAAAGTATCAGCGGTTCAGGAAGACTTTCACTTATGAAGGAGCCGTCTTTTTCAGTCAGCAGTGATTTAAAGGACCCACTTATTCATATACAGCTGATTTGCAGGATTATACCATATGACAAAATACAATAAAGGAATAATTCAGGCAGTTGTTATTGTTCTGTCTCTTGTGCTTGTGCTTGTTTATCTGTACTTCAGGGTAGGGCAGATAAAGAGCATAAACGCAGAGATCACGAAGGTAAGGTCTGAAAAACTGAGTTTGCAGGCAGTAGAACCTGAGAGTGTAGATGTCGAAAAGATATTCCCCGGAAAAGCAGGGATAGCGTTGTTTGTCGAAAACCTGTATGAAGCAGCACGTATGTCAGGGATCAAGGACCATGAAGTAAGCACAGTGAAAATGGGTGATATGCCTGCCAGGAGAAATTTGATGAAGGGCAAGGCCGCTGGGAATGAAAAAGCCCTTAAAACCTATTCTCTCAAGATCTCCCTTCAGGGAAATTACCGGGACACAGTTGAATATATCAGGGAACTGCAGAACATCGAAAGGTATAAACGGATCGTGGAACTCGTGATGAAGCCGGTTGATATGCAGCTCAAAACCGATATCACTGTCGAGATCTATTCAGCAGGGGGGCAGGATGCTGCGCAATAAGTTATTTATAGTTGTTGTTGGGGTCTTGTTCGCTGCTGTTGTCATATACAATCTTAATTTCTTTCTGAAAAAGAAGGTGCCAGTAGGGCCTCAGCTAAAGGCTGTAACTGTGGTACTCCCTGATGCTCAGGACAGGCCGGGGGAATTACGGATGACCTCACATTTCCAGGTCCCCCGGGACAAAGAAAACTGGAAGCGCGACCCTTTCGGTATCAAGGAAGAAGCAGGCAAGGCAGGTCAGGGAGAACTCCGTTTGAATGGAATCATCAGGAGAGACGGTAAAAGTCATGCGCTTATCAACGGCGGAGTTTACACTGCGAACCAGAGGATCGGCGGTTCTGTAATAAAGGAAATCAGGAGAGAGAGCGTTGTGTTATCAACAAATGGAACAATACACGAAATATATCTTGATGATTATAAAGTTGTGAAGGAGAAGAAAAAATGAAAAGAATTTATCTGGTTCTTATTGCAGTTATATTCATCGGTTATGGCTGCGCCACTCCTAAGATAACAGAAGTAAAGGACACAATGGCCCTGCAGGAACCGCCGATAATTGAAGCACCTGCTCCGAAACCAGCGCCTGCAATAAAAGATGAGCTCCCGCCTGCAAAAGAACGTTTTTCATTAAGCGTCAGGGATGCTGATGTCAGGGACGTATTTCTCCTCCTCTCAAAAGACAGCGGTGTGAATATCATAGCCGACATGGACGTCAAAGGTAAGATATCCATTGACTTCACAAACCTCGACCTCAACAGCGCCCTTTATGCGAT
>MHDW01000083.1:8710-10497 GCA_001803645.1 Nitrospirae bacterium GWC2_42_7
CCAGATGGGATATACATTCAGAATGGACAAAGGTTTTGTCAGAGTCTGCAAACCACAGATGGAAACCCGGGTTTTCAGGATCAACTATATTACTGCAAGAAGGTCTTCGACAAGTTCAACGAGCGCATCCATCTCAGGCGGCGGATCTGCAACCGGCATAACCGGCTCTACATCTAATATAAACCTTAATGTCTCAGGTCCCACGGGGTCATCATCAGAGGGATCAGGTTCATCATCTTCATCAGGTCAGGGGAGTGTCAATGTCACAACCTCAGGCACTAACGACTTCTGGAGAGAGGTGATAAGAGGCCTTGACGTCATAATATTCGGAGATGCAAAAGGAGGCTCAGCCAGCGACAGTTCTTACAGCCGGGGAGATGACAAGACAGGGAAAAAACTTGTGATCAGTGAACTTGCCGGAATAGTCCATGTTACAGATTATTCAGACAATATGGAAAAGATAGAGGATTTTCTGAAAGATGTTGAGAAGGCTGTCAGAAAACAGGTCATGATCCAGGCGCATATAGTCGAAGTAGCGCTCAATGATGATTACAAGTTCGGGATAGACTGGTCCCTACTAATAGGGCGGGGGGAAGGACCTGACAATGAGCTTTTTAACATTTCCCAGGACCTTGCTGTAACACCTCATACAGGCGTTTTCAATATAAATGTTACTGGCAATAAGATTACGGCATTGCTTGATGCAATGAAGGGTCAGGGGCAGGTAAATGTTCTTTCAAGTCCCAAGGTATCAACAATGAATAACCAGAGGGCTGTAATAAAACTTACAACAAAAGAGGTTTCATGGGTAACGAACAGTTTCCTTAACGCAGACGGGACCATTGTTCTCTCTTACACAAATCCGCAGATAGATGAAGTCGGGTTATTTCTTGATGTTACCCCTCAGATCGACGACAGCGGTATTATCACTATGCAAATTCATCCAAGTATATCCGAAAAAATAAAGGACTCAATTTCTCCTGACGGCAAAAGTTCAAAGCCGGTCATAGATGTAAGGGAATTAGATACCATGATAAAAACAAAGAATGGCCAGACAATAGTAATTGCCGGATTGATAACAGACAAGATCAATGACGCAACAAAGAAAGTCCCCTGGCTTGGAGACATCCCTGTCCTCGGACATGTTTTCAAGCAGACAGTCCAGGAAATCAAAAAATCTGAACTCGTTATTCTTATGACGCCTTATGTTTTGAATGATCAGTCTATTGAGGACATCAGAAAAGAGCACGAAGACCGTCTTAAAAAGGCAGGCAGGACATTCGATATGCTTCCTATGCCGATCTATTAGCCCGCTGCAGGCGCCAGCCTGTATTGAATTAAGGACGGTCTGTAACGCATCAGGTTGAGACTGGTATATCAGCCTTATATATGATAGGATAAAACCCATGGACACAAGAAGAAAACACAAAAGAGTACCTCTTGCTTCATCTGTTTCTGTCAGCTTTCAGGAAAACGGAGAGATACAGGTCTTCAGAGCTCTTTCATCTGATATTTCGCTTTCAGGGATCGGACTTTATATTGAGAGGCCCCTGCCTGACAAGACACAGGTGGTTCTTGAGATCAATTTTCGGGCTGCAGGCGGTGTGATAAAGACAGATACTGTGAAAGGTATAGTTGTCTATTCCAATTACGTAAAAGACATCTATTTTATCGGCATAGAGTTTGCTGAAGAACTTACACAGGAGAGCCAGCCCAACCTCTACGACCGCATGCAGAATATCCTTAAGTGGGACTGAATAATCCGGTGTCTGTTTTTTGTCCTCACC
>MHDW01000084.1:0-5046 GCA_001803645.1 Nitrospirae bacterium GWC2_42_7
AAAAGGATTGACGCGGCAAAGAAATTATGGGATATCAAAGGCGAAATATGAAATTATTGGATTTACCGATGATGACAGCCTCTTTGAGCCTGACTATTTTTCAAGGATTATGGAACTATATGAAAAAGATACATCAAAAGAAATCGGAGGGGTTGCTGGTTTTATCATTCAAGTTGAACACTCTCAAATTATTGAAATCGATGGACGACTTAACAACGTTGTTAAAAAAGAAGATTTCTCGGACTTAATGAAGGAATTTTTTTTCAAATTTCCGACGTTACACCGGTCGAAGATGAGGGAAAGGATAGAAAAACTACTCTTAATGCACTCTGAAGAAGGTACATACTGTGCCGGTAAAGGAAGATTTTATTGCCTTAGAACTTTGTTTAGAGGACAAAAAACTGTAGATTTTTTGCAGGGGATAGCTTTTTATAGGAAGGAAGTTTTTGACGCCGTCAAGTATTCCGAGTTTTTTCAGGGATACGGCTTTGGTGAAGACGTCCATTTCTCACTTCAAGTCGGCAAACAATATAAACTCATGGTTGATGGAGAGGCCATGAGCTATCATCTCCATGCTCCTTCGGGTCGACCTGATATTTACTGGATAGGATATATGCATGCGCGGAACCATTTCTACATATTCAAAAATTATGAAGAACGCAATATACTTAATCATTTTGTTTTCTTTTATTTCTTTTGCTTAAATGCAATCTTAGATGTTTTACCGGCAATTATTGGTAAAAACTCATTATATAGGATACGGATGTTTGTCGGCCGGATAAATGGGGTCATTCATGAGTTCTCATGAATTTAGCGGAGGGCTTAAAAATTGATAAACACATCAGGAGAATTACTTTCAAGATATTACTTTCGTCATCCCATATTTATTGTAGGCACGGGACGGTCCGGGACATCTGTTCTCCACAGAGCTTTGGGAGAGCATCCTCGAATTTATTCTATTTCCGGGGAGTCGCCATTTGTCTCACAAATTGGCGAATTTATGTGTCGTTATGAGAATAGTGAAATAAAAGATTACTACATAAAGTCTCTGCAGTTTCCCAAGAAATATCTATATGATTCTTTTCGCAGATTATGCTTAGAAAGTGCCATTGGGTCCAAATACGGGTTAATTATCATTCTTAAGAGCTTAATGCTTCGCAGAATTTCGATAGTAAGGAATAGATATTGGTGCGCAAAGACATTTCCGACATTTGAATCTTATCAAGGACTCATCACGCTTTTTCCTACTGCAAAATTCATTTATATTTTTCGCAATGGACTTGACGTAGTTCAATCAAGGAGCCGTTTTGCAGGCTTTAGGAAAAGTGAGTTTAGCTCGCACTGCAGTGTGTGGGCACAGAGCATTAATAAATATGATTATCTCACAAATGTTCCGTCTGCCATTCATATTAGGCATGAAGAACTGCTTGTTACTCCAGCACAAGTATTGAAGCGAGTATACGCTTTTGTTGGGCTAGAGGAAAACCCTAAGCCTCTTGATTTCTTGGCTAATACTATTGTTCATCCGCTTGATAAGCCGACAGAAAAAGGAGTTAAGGTAAAGGAAATATTTCTAAAGCGTCAACCGGCCTTTATGACCTGGACTTCTGAGCAGAGAGAATTGTTTAAGAAAATATGCGGCGATGCAATGGCCTCGTTAGGCTATGAGATACCTTTCTAATTACTTGGGATGTTGCTTAGCTTCAAGGCTTTTAGGTAATCGATCTGGTGAAACTAAATTCTCCACGTCTTCAGGTTGTGCTGAGACGTTGAAGGAGAGCCATTGATTATAGGAATACACATAGAAGTAAGTTCGTCTTGGCATCCAATCAGGCAACCAATATGGAAGCAAGGTGATATGTATGAATGAATTTAAACAGATTAGTATTGATAAAATAAGGAAAATTGGCGACTTATTTTCATTTGAAATAGATTTTCCTGCTTGGCACAACATTGTGCTTTTTCTCTCTCTTCTGTTTTTAGTTTCTATCCTCGTGTTTGAAACAAAAATAGTGTTAATCCTTCTCGTAGGTGCAGTTTTAATTACCACAGTACTATTAAAGCCGGCATATATTTACCTTCTCTTTATCTCATTATTTTCAATTGAGGGCTTTACTGTATTTGAAGGTGTTTCGTACCCAAAAATCGTAGGGCTTCTGTTGATGATTGGTTTAACACTGAAATTAGCCTTAAAAAAAGACTCAATACCAAAAGACAGCTCATATAAGTATTTTTTCCTTTTTTTTATCGGGAGCGTTGTTTCATTTGCATTTGCAAAAAATCTCACTGTATCTTTTCAGATATACATCACTTATATTTCGTTATTCATTCTTTACATTTTCACCCGGTATTTTCTGAAAAATATGGAAGATGTACACAATGCTCTCAACGCTATTTTTTTCAGCACCATCCTTGTATTTGCAATAGTACAGATTATGAATCTCTCTGTGCGTCATCGTTTTGATTCACGTATTAGTAGCGGAATGGGCGATCCGAATGAATTCGCCTCTTATATTCTAGTATTGATCCCTCTTGTGTTATATCGTGCAATACACAGTTTTGGTATTCGGAAAATAATATTTTGGGGAGTTCTTATTATCTATATTTTGCTTCTGGTTGCCACTGGTTCAAGGGGTGGAGTACTCGGTTTCTTAGGTGCTTCAGCAGTTCTCATTTACTATTATGGTATTGGCAAAATGCGGCAAATAGTTATTTTTCTTATTTTAGTGGCAACAATAGCCATATTTTTCATACCGGATGAGTTTTGGTTCAGAGTAACAACGATTACTAATCCAGAAACGGAGAGAGGACACGCGATATCACTCAGGATAGGTCATTACAAAGCAGCCGTGAAAATGATTTTAGATTATCCTATAGCTGGAGTGGGCTTGGCTAATTTTAAGTTCAATAATATGAATTACGGTGATACAGAACAACAAGTTGTTCATAATACTTACCTCGAAATATTAACCGGTGGAGGACTGCTTAGTTTCATACCATTTATGCTAATTTTGCTCAGCTGTTGGAGTAAATTAAATATAAAGATGAAGGTCGATAAGAATATTGTGGATATTCTCATTTCTTTAAAAGCGTCCTTTGTTTCAATTTTGATTACTTCTTTTTTTCTCTCGGCAGATCACAAGAAAATACTTTGGTTTCTTCTTGCTCTCATTTCATCAGTCTTCTATATAGCGTCAGAACAAAACAAAAAAAGGGATATAAGTCTGCGATGAGTCTCACTATCGCCCAATTCAACGCTGATCTTCACAGAGCTGGTCAGCAGAGGGTAGTTGTAGACCTTGCGAAAGGATTCAAGCGCAAGGGACATCGGTCCATGGTCTGCACTACCTTATCAGAAGGAGATCTCGTGCAAGAATTGAGGGCAGATGGTATTATGTTTAAACATTTTAATTTACTGAAGAATTATGATATCAGAACAATCATGCCGGTTATTAGATATCTCGATCATCATAGAGTGGATGTTGTAATTACGCATGGTTTTTACGGAAGTTTCATCCCGAGGATTTCAACCATATGTTCAAGAGTTCCGGTGCTCATACATGTTGAGCATAATGTTTCCGATGAAAAAAGGATCTATCATGTGCTTTTCAATAAGTTCTTTTCCTTGTTCATTGATAAGATCGTCTGTGTTTCCGAGAACGCAAAAAAATCCCTCATGAAGATCGAGAATTTGTACGATGAAAAAGTAACGGTCATCCCTAACGGACTCAATACAGAACGATTTTCATCTGTCGAGATAAGAAAAAAAGAACAGCAGTCTGTAAAAAGAGTTGGCATAATAGGCAGATTTTATGAGCAAAAGGGCCACATTTATTTTGTAAAAGCAGCAGAGAAGATAATTCGATCCCATAAAAACGTTGAGTTTATATTTGTAGGGGATGGTCCCTTGAAACCTTCGATCGAAAAGAGGGTCAAAGAATCAGGGCTTGGATCGTATTGTCATTTTTATGGAGAAAGGTCCGATATTGGCGAGTTGCTTCAGACATTGGATGTTTTTGTCCTGGCCTCATTGTGGGAGGGACTTCCCATCAGTCTTCTGGAGGCCCAATATTTTGGAGTTGCCTCGGTCGTAACTGATGTGGGTGGTAATTCTGAGGTAGTAAAAAATGGACACAATGGACTTCTGGTCCCTTCACATGACCCTGAGAAACTTGCAGCTGCTGTTCTCAAGGTGCTCTGTGATGATGAACTCAGGTCTAATTGCAGTATAAATGGGAAAAAGGTATTAGAGCAGAAATATTCGCTCATCAAGATGGTAGATTCCTACCTTGATCTGATCTCTGATCTGATGAGAGAGCCTGAAAAAAAACGGCGGTACCGTCTGTTCAGGCTCTTCTCATAAGACTCAATTTAAAAGGGAAAGTCAATGATAGTTTATATAACAGCAAAAGCCCCTTATGGACAGCTCGGGGAGGCATATATTCTGCCCGAAATGTCTGCTATAAAGGAAAAAGGCATGGAATTGCTCATTTTCCCAAGGGACAGGTCAGATGAGCTTTTTCACACAAGCGCAAAACATCTTCTCGACAATACCTTAAGTTGTCCGATAATGGACCTTGCCATAGCAAAAAGTTTTCTAAAGACCGTCTTTCAGCGGCCGCTTCTGTTCCTCGATATCATAAGCAATATTGTCTTACTGTCCAGAAATATTCAAATTGCTTTAAAGAATTTGATCGTGCTTCCCAAGTCAATATATCTCTCCGGGATATTGAGAAAGAAAAAAATTCTTCACATTCATGCTCACTATGGCTCTACAACTTCGACGATGGCCTATATTATTTCGAGATTTACAGGTATACCATGGAGTTTCACTGTTCACAGATGGGACATTCCTGAAAATAATCTTCTGGGCCTCAAATGCAAGAATGCAGCTTTTGTCAGAGCGATAGATAAGAAAGGGAGGGAAGAAGTGATAGGGATCGTGAATGAGAGTCCTCAGACAGACAGGATAAAAGTTATTCATGTAGGCGTAAACGTTGATTGCTCCCGCAAAGAAGCTGAAACCGGACAGAGGGCTTTTACTTT
>MHDW01000084.1:5058-5828 GCA_001803645.1 Nitrospirae bacterium GWC2_42_7
AATGTTCGTATTGAAGAAGGGGCATAAATATCTCTTTGAAGCCTGTAAGCTGCTGTTAAACAAGGGGTTAAAATTCAAGTGTCTTGTTGCAGGGGACGGACCGTTGAAGGAGGAGTTCAGATCAATGGTGAGCACTTTGGAATTAAAGGGCAATATTGATTTCCTGGGGCCATTATCGCAGGAAAGCATCTTCGACTTATATCAGCGCGGCAGAATTGATGCAGTAGTGCTCCCCAGCATTGTTACAGAAGACGGGGAAAAAGAGGGAATTCCTGTTGCCTTAATGGAGGCAATGGCATATGCCATCCCGGTGGTCTCGACAAATACCGGGGGTATCCCCGAATTGCTGGGAGATGGGAGCGGAATTCTCGTGAAAGAAAAAGACCCCGTGTCCCTCGCTATATCGATAGAGAAACTCATGAGCGACAGGGCATATTGCGGTGTTCTTGGAGAAAAGGGAAGAATGAAAGTCGAAAAGGATTTTAATATATCCATAATTTCGAACCAGCTGTTAAGTCTCTTTATGCCGGAGGCCGGTGGAATGCTGGAATATAATAAAGTAAAGCATATTAAATCTGTGTTCGCAGGGCAAAACAATGTCTTCTGATCCTTACCTCTCCGGAAATAATCCTATCTGCAGAGTCGGGATTGCCGGCTGTGGACGCATTGCCGAACATCACGTAAAGTTTTTAGCTAACTCGAAGAACATCACGATCGCAGGGTTGGCAGATCCAAATACTGATCAAGCGAAAAGGTTAGGTGAAAGATAC
>MHDW01000084.1:5847-6250 GCA_001803645.1 Nitrospirae bacterium GWC2_42_7
CATCAGCTGATGAGCTGATGCAGTCCGGTGATATTGATGTTCTGCATATACTGACACCTCCGAAACATCATTTCGCGCTTGCCTCCAGGGCGATCGAAAAAGGTATTCATTGCCTGATCGAAAAACCTTTGGCGCTTTCTTTCGAGGAGACGAAAAAGCTATACGGTTTGGCTGAAGAAAAGAGGATAAAGATATGCCCGAATTTCATACACCTTTTCAATCCCCTTGTTCAGCAGGCAAAAGAAACCATACAAAAAAATGATCTTGGCAGTCTGCTTCATGCAGAATCTTACCTCTCTATAAGCCTTGATGATCCGGAACTCAGGGAAGCAACAGGCCTTCATTGGAGCTATGAACTGCCACTCGGGGTAATGCAAAATAATATCACCCATCCTCTCTACCT
>MHDW01000084.1:6268-7320 GCA_001803645.1 Nitrospirae bacterium GWC2_42_7
TGCCGCAAAAAATGACGGACCATCTTGATATTTTACTGAAAGGTTCAAAAGCAAATGGGAAAATAACTATTACGGTAGCCCCGGGCTACGAAAATTATTATCTGAAACTCTTTTTTGACAGAGGGATAGTCCTGATCGATTTTATAACTCAGACCTTCCTTATTGAAAAACGCAATGGATTGCCGCGTACGATCAATAGGGTCCTTGTGAATTACGGGAAAGCGCGTCAGCTCATGGGAAAAACCGCGAAGAACATAATTAACTTTCTCAGGAAAAAGCTCTTCCCGTATCAAGGGTTAAAATATCTCATTGATAGTTTTTACCTCTGGATCGGCGGTCATGGAGATCCCCCGGTCTCAAAGGAATTGGCGCTGGACGTAAGCTTCGCGGAAGATGAGATCGCAAAACAGGCCGGAAGAGTCCATTTTCAGAATATCGCCAAACCTTCTTCACAAAAGATCACCAAAAAAGAAAAGGTCCTGGTGACAGGCGGCACCGGATATCTAGGGTCCGAAATAATCCGGCAGTTAGTTGCAGCAGGTTATCCAGTGAGGGCTTATGTGAGAAGAACAAGCCATACAGACCTGATCGAAAGTGAAGGCGTTGAACTGTTCTATGGTGACATAAGGCAAGCCGAACTCTTAAAAGAGGCAAGTAGTGGTATGGACATCATCATACACCTTGCAGCTGCATTAAAGGGCTCGCAGCCTTTTATGATAAATTGTTGTGTAGAGGGTACAAAAAATATCGCAGATGCCGCCACGCGAAACGGGATCAGGCAGGTTGTTTACGTCAGTTCTTTCAGTGTCTACGATTATTATCATCTAAAAGACGGGGCAGTACTGGATGAGGAAAGTCCACTGGAGCCTGAGGGTGAACAGCGTGGAATTTATTCCTGGGCCAAGCGTCAGGCTGAAGATATCGCACTCTCTCAGCTCTCTGCCAACGGCCCGGACTGGACAGTGCTCCGCCCGTCAATGTTATTCGGGAACGGACATGAGCTGACCTCCCTGATCGGCCCTAAGATCGGCAGCACAGTCCTCTCTTTTGGG
>MHDW01000085.1:0-5951 GCA_001803645.1 Nitrospirae bacterium GWC2_42_7
AAAGGAAGGGTTTATTCTTACAATTGATTATGGTTATTCAGATAGCCCACATTATTCATAAAACAGTCATACATTTCTCAAATACGGCTGAAAAAATACTTGAAATCCTCAAGTTGTAAAGGATTTATAATCTCCGTTTCCCTGACACAGTGTCATTGTCTGTAATTTTAGATCTTATACATTCAAGTACTTTTCCCCCGCATCTGAGAAATTCATGAATTAAGTGGGATAGGAATTATTACAGGGAGGACAGGAACAGAGACACTCTTATGTGCTATCACGGCCATCAGCTTAATGAAGATCCTTATGCGAACATTGGCAGGCAACACCTTTTAAATGACATGATGAAATGCTTGATATTTATATTGTAAATCTTATAACTTATGAAATTTCAGCATGTCATAACAATAAATCACGTTGAAATCTAAAGACTTTGAAGGCATTTGTGTCTCTGTATATTAAAATCAACTGCGTTTTTGGGATTAATTTAGTTAGGTATGGGCCGTTAGCTTTTTTATGCGCTCCATGCTTTTCATGACATTCTCAGGCGTATGAGCTTCTATGGTGTAAAGGCAGCTCTTGTTCGCAAGCATTTCAAAGAACTCTGTAAAATCAAATGTTCCATCTCCTACAGGTAAGTGCTGGTCTGAGCTCTTGTCATTGTCATGAAGGTGGAGCTCTATAATGTACTGATTAAGAGAATCCATCCAGTCATTGAGGGGGACCTTAGAGAATAAATTGAAGTGGCCTGTATCAAAGCATATCCCGAAATTATCAGAGTTCATTTCTTTCATTAAAAAATGAAGATTGGATGGTTCATCTTCGAAGATATTTTCGATGGCTATCTTGACTCCCATATCAGATGCGCGCTTGTTCACATGCGTCCATGTAATAAGGCTCTTTTCGAGCCACAGGTCAACATTAAGTGCGTATTTCCATTTTTCATAACCTGAATGAAACACAACAGCCTTTGGTTTCAATATCTCAGAGATATCAAGAACATGGGAAAATCTTTCGAGCGTAGCAATTCTGACCTTTGAATCCACTGCTGCCGGAGACAGGTCCATGAAAGGAGCATGTATTGAGAGTGAAGGGTTGTGATCAAGACTGTTCTTAAGATTGGTTATCTTGTCTGATGTTGTAACATCAAGCTCAGAAGAGCTGAAATATATCTCAAGATCAAGGGCATTCTTTCTTATAAAATCGAGATGCTCCGGCATCCTGTGAAATGGGATATGCACATGTGGAGAAGGCACTGTTTTTAGGCCGAGGCTTCTTTTGATACAGGTTTGTTTTCTGCTTTTGTCTCTTTTTTAGTTTCAGCTTTTGTCTCTTTTTTGTCTTCGGGTTTTGTGGTTTTAGAGTCTTCGGTTTTGGAACTTTCAACTTTAGGAGCTTTGCCGGAACCTTTTTCTTTGTCTTTTTTGCTTTTGTCCGAGGCGTAGTCTGTTGCGTACCAGCCTGTTCCTTTGAGCACAAAAGATGTGTTTGAGATCATCTTCTTCATTTTACCGCTGCAGTCAGGGCATTTCGTAAGAGGCCTGTCAGTAATTTTACACATGATCTCATGATGTTTCCCGCAATTCAGGCATTTATATTCATAAATAGGCATAAGTGTTTTAAAACCTCCGTTAAATCTTTTCTATTACTATAACTCAGTCTCTTTTCAGGCGTCAATTTTAACCATGGATTATAGGTGAAGATCGCCAATATATGTTATATTTTTAAAGGTGATGTATGACTGAAAATCTAACTACAACAAGCTGTTTTACGCGCGGAATATTCCTAAAGCAGATAGAGGAATGGATAAGAGAAGGTGCAGGGGGGGTCTCTCTTGCATATAAATGCACTGACAGGATAGATCTCTTGCTCCAGGATATTTTCAATAAAGTCAGCAGGCCTGAAGGTCTTGTTCTGATCGCAACAGGCAGTTACGGCCGCAAAGAGCTTGCCCCATTTTCTGACATAGACATTATGGTCTTTGGTACTGACAGAACAGAGACGGAGACTGCGGAGGCCATGCTTTATAAGCTCTGGGATACAGGGCTCGATATAAGCCACTCATTCAGAACAGGCCGGGAATGCATCGAAGATGCAAATGATGACATAAAAACAAGGACATCTTTGCTTGAAGCCAGATATGCAGCAGGAGACAGAAATATGTACGATATTTTCAGAAAAGAGGTCTATCCTGATATCGCATATAAGAACCAGAAGGATTTTGTGAGGAAAAAACTGAAAGAGATGCAGAAAAGGCATTCTGAATCAGGAGAATCGGTTTTGATCCTGGAACCTAATATTAAGGAAGGTGAGGGGGGACTGAGGGATGTGCATACTGCCTATTGGCTCTCGAAGGTTGCCTTCAGGATAGAGAACATGAAAGGCTTTTCTGGTCATTTAAGCCCATATGAGTACAAAAGATTTTTGGCAGCGTATGATTTTCTGCTAAAAACAAGATCCTGTCTTCATTTTGCATCTCAAAGAAAAAATGACGTTCTTGCTTTCGATCTTCAGAAGGATGTGGCAAAGCTCCTTGGATTCCGGGATTCCCTAAAGTTCACCGCAGCAGAAAGGTTTATGCGTTATTACTATGTTAAAAGCAAGATCATACAGGATATATCACATAAGCTGATCGTGAAATGCAGCAAGGTTTATGCGGAGATCAGGAAAAAAACGATAATACAGAAAATAACAGATAACTTTACTGTATCAGCCGGCAGACTGATAACCACAAATAATGATTTCATCGCAGAGAGCGCGGACCATATTCTGGAGAGTTTTTATCTTTATTCAAAGACCGGTAAGCCCTTCAGTGATAACCTGAAGGAGAATATAAGATCAAATCTGCTTAAGATAAACAAAAGGACAAGAAACTCCCCGGCTGCTGTTCAGTCTTTTACAAAGATACTTAAAAGCAGCCGCGTATATGATACCCTGAGAGAGATGCATGATTCCGGAGTATTAGGAAGATTCATACCTGAATTCGGTGCATTAAGATGGCTTGTAGTGCATGAACCATACCATATGTATACAGTAGATGAGCATACTATGCTGGCAATCAGGAATCTTGAACTGCTTAAGACCTCACAATATACAAACCTTGCTCACCTGAAGTCTGTCATGAATGGGCTGGAGAGCCTGAATATGCTTTTTATGGCCCTGCTTTTTCATGATATCGGCAAAGCTGTTGGAAGGCATCATGAAGAAGAGGGTTATAAAAGGCTTAAGAATATAATGGAAAGATTCAATTTCGACAGCAGGAAAAGGGCAAGAGTCGAATTCCTTGTCAAAAATCATATCCTTATGTCGAGGATTGCGCTGAAACGAGAGACAGACGATATCGAGGTTATAGCTCAGTTCGCTGATGCCGTTGAAGATATGGAGAATCTGAAGGCTATCTATCTTATAACTTACGCAGACATGTCAGCTGTAAACAGAACTTTTTTTAATGAATGGAAACTTTATCTTCTTGAAGATCTGTATCTGCGCACAGCAGATTATTTGAACGGCATAAAGGAGGACAGGTCTGAGTATATAAAAGAACTGAGATCATTGTCCCACGGCCTGGATGAAGGCAAGATCTTCAGCCTGTTAGAGGAAATGCCTGAAAGATACATGCTTGCGACCACCAAAAAGAAGGTCATAGAAGATCATATTCTTATAGAGCAGATGAAAAAAAGCGGATTTGCCATGCGTATAGACAAGAAAACCGAAAGCGTGATCGAAATTATCATAACCGCAGAGGACCGGCCTGGACTTTTTTCATTGATCGTCGGTTTTTTGTCATCCAAAGGCCTCAATATTGTGGCCGGGAGAATATTTACTGGAAAGAAAGGGCTTGTTATTGATAAAATTTCAATTTCGAACTGGAATGAAGTATGGTGGGAAGGCCTGCAGAAAGACCTCGAAGAGGGGCTCAGGAATATTATAGTCGAAAGAAAACCTCTTCATGTTGTGAGACGTAAAAAGACAGTCAAAAGCCTTTTTAATATATTTGTCGAGATTGACAATGAATCATCAGATGACTATAGCCTTGTCGAGATATTTTCCCCTGACAGGGTGGGTTTGCTTTATGATATATCAGATGTTATGTACAGGAAAGACGTGAATATTGTCTCGGCAAGGATAAACACAGATGCAGGCCTTGCTCACGATGTTTTTTACACGCAAATTGAGAAAAAAAAAGTTGATAATATTAATGCTCAGGAACTTATAGCTGAACTATGGTCAATGCTAAATTAGCAAAGAGACTGCCGTATATCATAGCCCTTACAGTGGTTATAGGTATCTTAGTCTTTATTTTAAGAGGGCCGCATATATCCAATTATCTCAAGAAGATGATCCTGCCTGAAATAGAACTGGCCACAGGAAAGAACGTTGTGGCAAGTAAGATATATATAAATATCTTCCCGCTATTTATTGAGGCAAAGAACATCAAGATATTTGATGAGAACGGCGTAAAGATCCTGCATGCAAAAAGGGTCAAGTCATATATTGATCTGTCAGGGCTTTTGAGCAGAGACATTGTAATGCGCAGGCTTGTCATAAAAGAACCTCAAATTACCGCAGACAAACAACAGATCGAAGAAATAGGCGACAACATCAGGGCTTATATCTCAAAGAAGAAAGAAACTCAGTTGAACGTTATAGTCAAAGTCATTGAAGTACAGGACGGAGTTGCAAGCCTGAGTGATGATAAAAGCAAAATTGCCACTGACATTGCCGGATTCAAAGGAGAAATGATCATAGGCAAAGAAAAACGTATCTCTGTCTCTGCTGAGAAAATTAGTTTCCTGAAAGAAGGATGGCCTGAGGTTACAGGAGATGCTCTTGTTAATCTGACATTAAAAGACAAGGGGATCCAGATAAACAGGCTGGCAGTCAGCTCGATGGGCTCTACAATAAAAGGTTCAGGAAGTTACAAAAATGAGAAGGCCAGTCTGAAATTTAATTCAAATCTGTTTGCAATGACCATGAAGAAAATATTCGGTCTTAATAAAAACGATGAAGGCAGCTTGCAGACCGAGGGGAATCTCACCTATGAACCTAATGGATTATTTGTTGACCTGAAGGTGTCAGGGAGTTTTTATCTTGAGACATTGATGGAGCTTCTTAATGTAGAAGACAGGGTGGAAGGATTTGTGGATGTCAATGGAGAGATCAAAGGGCCTATCAATGACATAAAGGCAGCAGGTACAGCAGTTATGCATAATGGAAATCTTTATGATGTTGATATTGATCACCTGAAGACCAATGTGAAATACGAAAAAGGGATAATGAGATTTTCTGATGCTTTAGGCCGGCTGTATAATGGTAGTGCAAAAGCTTCTGCATCAATACCGCTTCCCGTGGTGAATACTTTTACACTGAACATTGATTTTTTGGATGTTGACAGTCTGCCCCTGTTTAAGCTTATTGGCTGGGATCCAGGTATCAGCCCTGGAAAGGTTGTTGGAAGCTTGTCATCATCCGGTGCAGAATTTGATCCAAAAGGGTGGTTTGAGTACAAGAACACAAAACAGGGCAAAGATGCTCTTGGAAGGGTCAATAGAGCTACAGGCAGGTTCGCTATGACCGGCCCTGTTCTTTCATTAGCAGACCTCAAGGTGAATACAGACAAAACAGAATTAAATGCCAGTGGTGATATTGATGTTCATAAAGGGATGCTTGACCTTAAAAGCAGCATGAAGACAGAAGATGCGTCTGATCTGAGTTCGCCTTATTATGAAAAGCTCAAAGGTAGTGCTGACTTTAATGGAAAGATCACCGGGTCGTTCGATGACCCTGTAATAAAAGGAATTCTCAGAATATATGATCCTGTTATTGAGGGATATGCATCAGACGGACTTGATGCTGATTTTACATACAGAAAGAATTTTCTTGAAGTCAGAAAAATGTCTATCAAAGCAAAAAACGAAATTGGCAGGATGGAAGGGAGCATTGATTATAAG
>MHDW01000085.1:6013-6173 GCA_001803645.1 Nitrospirae bacterium GWC2_42_7
TGCAGATCTTGGAAATTTTTCCAGGATATTTTATGAGGATTTTTCAGGTAAAGGCGTTCTGAGCGCTGACATCAGGATATCCGGCAACGGAGAAAATCCGGTTGTGAAAGGCAGGGGACATGTTTCGGATGCTGATGTCTATGGCGTGGCCTTTGATTCA
>MHDW01000086.1 GCA_001803645.1 Nitrospirae bacterium GWC2_42_7
CGAAAAAGACCCCTTTATTCGAGAGGATAACCAGCCAGGACCTGCTTACTTTTACACAGGAACTCGGCAATCTGCTTGATTCAGGAATGCCGATCGACAAGGCCCTCTATGTGCTCTCAGAATATTCGGAGAAGGAGCCCTTCAGGAATATAATCAGAGAGGTTTATATAGACATACAGAAAGGAAATTCTCTTTCTTTTGCTATGGGTAAACACAAGATATTTCCGAGAGTATACATAAACATGATAAAGGCAGGCGAGAGCGGAGGAATACTTGAAGTTGTAATAAAAAGGCTTGTTACGTTCCTCGAGACTTCTATAATGTTCAGGGAAGAGATAAAATCAGCCTTAATATATCCTGCCCTGCTGATAGTTGTAGGAGGTCTGGTAGTAGCTATTCTTATGGTTTTTGTTGTGCCGAAATTCTCGAAGATGTTTTCTGATATGGGACAGACGCTTCCTCTTCCTACATTGATATTGATCAAGGTGAGCGAAACTTTTGCTTCTTACTGGTGGGTGTTTGCTGCTGTTATCATTGCCTCAGGGTTCCTGATACACAAATATGCAGGAACATCTGAAGGCAAGAGCTTCATGGATAACCTGAAACTGAAGATCCCAGTTATCAGGAGATTAAGCATGAAACTCATAATATCAAGGTTTGCAAGGACCTTCGGCACATTGCTCCAGAGCGGTGTTCCGATACTCGAAGCCATTAAGATATCAAGGGATGTCATTGACAATGATGCGGTCTCAGGACAGCTGGCAGTTCTTGAAGATGGTGTGAGCAAGGGAAAAGGGATATCAGGGCCTTTGAGGGAGAGCGGCGTATTTCCTCCGATCGTTGCTCAGATGGTGGCAGTAGGTGAAGAAGCCGGACGTCTGGAGGAGACCTTTATTCTTATTGCGGAAAGGTCTGAAGCTGAAACAAGGAATTTTATTAAGAGGTTTGTGAGCCTCTTTGAGCCTGCGCTTATTCTTATTATGGGACTTGTCGTTGGGCTTATAATCATTTCGATGCTTATCGGGATTTTCAGTATAAATGATATACCGATATAATAAATTAAAACATACTCACGCAACAGGAGGAGAGAACGTGAATAAAATAAATTTAAAACATTGCAAAGACAAGAAAGGCTTTACCCTTATTGAACTGCTTGTTGTCATGGCAATTCTGGCAATGCTTGCAGCACTTGTCGGACCAAGACTCTTTAAAAATGTCGGCAAGGGAAAACAGTCTGCTGCAAAGGCACAGATAGAGCTCTTCAATCAGGCCCTTGACAGCTACAGGCTTGATACAGGAAGGTATCCTTCTTCATCTGAGGGGCTTAATGCCCTTAGTACAAATTCAGGAGCGCAGGGATGGGATGGCCCTTATCTGAGAAAAGGACTGCCGAATGATCCTTGGGGAAAGCCCTATATATACCAAAATCCCGGCACACATGGCGAATATGACCTGTTCTCTTATGGCGCAGACGGCGCTCAGGGTGGTGAAGGTGAAAACAAAGACGTTGCGAGCTGGGAATAAAGGGTTTACCCTTCTTGAGCTTGTAATTGTCTTTTTCATAATAGGATTGGCATCGTCAGTTGTCTTCTTCTCAGTTGTCAAGATACACGAAAAGACGCTTTTCAATGAAGAGGCCAGAAGACTTGTCCTTACGATCAAACACGCCAGAGAGATATCACTTATTGATAGAAGGAATGTTGTATTTGATCTTAATGAGGAACAGAATAATTACTGGATCGAATCTGTAGAAAACGATGCTGCCAGCATACACTCACTACCCCGCGGTTTTGGCATAACAGGTGACACTATATTTTTTTTCCCCAAGGGGAACAGTTCAGGGGGTACAGTTAAAATAAATAATGGAAAAGGGAAGGAATATACAATTGAAGTTGACCGTGTTCTCGGCACTCCGGCGCTCAAAAGGCTTTAGTCTCCTTGAGGTAATGGTTGCGTTTGCCATTCTAAGTGTGGCGATAGTCTCCATATTCCAGCTTTTTTCAACAGCCCTGCGCACCACTAAAAAAGCGGCTGATTACACAAACGCCGTCTTTTATGCCCGCTCAATGCTTGATGAAGCATACAGCGTCACAGACCCTACAGAACTCCCAAGCCGTTTAGAATTTGAAGAAGGGTTTGAAGGCAAAAGGGAGGTCAGCATTGTATCAGAATCTGAAGATAGTAGCACCAAACTCTATGAAGTGGCTGTTACAGTGACATGGCCTCCGGCAGGCAGTCTGGTTATAAAAGGGCTAAGGACAGTCTATGAGACTGAATAATAAACAAGGCTTTACGCTCATGGAACTAATCATAGCTCTTGCTCTCTCAGCCATTATACTGCTTATTCTTATGGCTGCAATGAGGATGAGCTATAAATCACAGGAGAGGGGATATGAAAAGGCTGATACAACTCAGAAGATCCGCATACTTGGCGACAGGATCACGTGGCTTATACGAGGGGCATATCCGTTTTCTGTAAGGAAACCTGAGGGTGTGGAGCTTTATTTTAAGGGAGAGGCAGACAGTCTAGGCTTTGTTACAACCAGTGTGGATTATTTTGGGAAGGGGCCTGAAGATACAGCGGGGCTAAAATGGGTTTCGATCTTTTCAGACAATGAAGGCCTTAAGATCAGGGAAAAAGTTTTTTTCCTGGAAGATGTTTTTGATGACAGCGATGGAAAGTTGTATGTCCTTGATCCTGAGGTCAAGAATCTTGAGTTCGAATATTTTGATATACCGGAGGACGAGACACAAGGTGATTGGGTCTCCGTATGGGACCCTGATGACAAGGAGTATCTTCCGACAGCTGTAAAAGTAAAGATCACCTTTGAGCATAATGGTAAGACAATTTCCCTGCCCGAGCTCATTATTTCGATCAATGCTCAGAATAGAGATGAATTCTGAAAGATGCCCTATTTTATCCTGGAGCCAACTTCAACATCTTTTTCAGGAACTAAAACAACAGGCACACCGTCAGAGCCGGTTGCTGCAAGCAGCATACCGTTAGATTCAACGCCCATGAGCTTTGCAGGCTGAAGGTTAGTGACAACGACTATTTTTTTACCAATAAGGTCCTCAGGGCTGTAAGCCTTGCCGATCCCTGCGACGATCTGTCTCTGTTCCCCGGTGTCCACAATAAGCTTTATCAGTTTGTTGGATTTCTGGACCCTTTCAGCGCTGACAACTATCCCTATCTTTAATTCAACTTTTGCGAAGTCGGTTATCGGGATCAGGTTTGTTTCTTCTTTTTTAACAGGTTCAGGTGTTTTTTCTGCATGTACTTCTTTTTTCTCTATCCTCGGAAATAACTGTTCACCCTTGGAGATCTTTATTGTGTAAGAGGGTATCCATTCCCAGGCAAAAGCTTTCGGGTATTTATCAGTATCTTCCGGCAATTTTTGAATTAAACTTTGTCTAACCTCATCGATCAGGTTATTAAGACCGATCTGTTTCCATATCCTGGCACATGTATCAGGCATAAAAGGATAAAGCGAAACAGCAGAAAGCCTAAGCGCATTCCATATATCGAACATAACGCCTTTTAATCTCTCGGGATCTGTTTTTGCGAGTTTCCATGGTTCTGAACGGGCGATAAGATTGTTTGCCTCCCGTATAATGTTCCATATATGTTCAAGGATAAGATTGAACTGGAGCTGTGACCAGTTCTCAGGATTATGGGCATTACTCAAAGCATTAACAAAAGGCCTCTGATCATCTCCGGGTGAGATATTAGGCAGAATTGTGTCAATAATGCCATCGAGAAATTTTTCTGCCATTGTCTGAAACCTGCTCAAAAGGTTCCCGAGATCATTTGCAAGATCAGTATTGATCCTTCTTACAAGGGCATCTTCCGAAAAATCTCCGTCAAGTCCGAAAGGTACTTCTCTGAAGAGAAAATATCTGAAGGCGTCTGTTCCGTATCGATCCACCATATCATGGGGGGCAACGACATTGCCGACTGATTTTGACATTTTCTTGCCCTCAACAGTCCACCAACCGTGCGCAAAAATATTGCCTGGCAACGGTAAATTTAATGCCATCAGCATTGTTGACCAGTAGACTGCATGGGTTGTGAGGATATCTTTACCGACAAGGTGATGGTTTGCAGGCCACCAGCCCAACCCCCCCTCGCTCCCCCCCTTATCAGGGAGGGGAATAGGGGTGGTGTTTTTGGCGTTTGGTGTAAGATAACGAGTTGCCGAAAAATAATTCACAAGCGCATCAAACCAGACGTATGTGACAAAATTATCGTCAAATGGAAGCGGAATGCCCCATGACAACCTCTGTTTCGGCCTTGAAATGCAAAGGTCCCCGAGAGTGTTATGCTTCAGAAAGCCGAGGACTTCATTTCTGCGGGTCTCGGGCAGAATATAATTCGGGTTGTCATCAATATGCTTTATAAGTCTTTCCTGATATTTTGACATCAGGAAAAAATAGTTCTCTTCATGTATCTGCTCAACAGGCCTTCCGCAGTCAGGGCAGTTGCCTTCGACAAGGTCTTTTTCTGTCCAGAACCGCTCATCAGGCGTACAGTACCATCCTGAATATGACCTTTTTTCTATTTCACCCTTATCCAGAAGCCTCTGCAAAAGCCCCTGTACTGTTTTTATATGTTCCTTGTCTGTTGTACGGATGAAGGCATCATTGGATATATTCAGTTTTGTCCAGAGCGTCTTGAAGTTTTCGACCATCAGGTCAGAATGTTCTTTTGGAGAACGGCCTTTTTCAACTGCCGCTTTTTCGACCTTCTGTCCATGCTCATCTGTGCCTGTGAGAAAAAATACGTCCTTTCCCAAAAGCCTGTTATATCTTGAGAGTACGTCAGCTGCAATGGTGGTATATGCATGGCCTATATGCGGAATATCATTAACATAATAAATTGGCGTGGTTACATAGAATTTATTATTCATTATGCTTTTGGAGCTTCTTTTTTGGGAAACTTTCTCCTGCGTCTTCTTCTTTTGTGTTTTTTGAACTGATCTGCTTTTTGCTGCTCGTTCGATTTCTCAGTCTGTGTCGCCGGTGTTTCCAAAGGCGGGTTAACAGTGCAGCATACAACTTCTGCAGGCTGCTGTTCGGGTTCTCTTAAAACAATTTTCACAGGCTCTTCTTCCTTAACCATGGGCAGAACCTTTTCAACTGAAGCCGCAGGACGGTCATAGTGATTGTCCGAGTATTCATATCCAAGACAGCACATTAATCTCCCGCATACTCCTGAGAGTTTTCCTGTATTCAGGGTAAGATCCTGTTGTTTGGCCATTTTAATGGATACAGGTTCGAAAGAGGTGAGAAAGAGCCTGCAGCAGAATTCCTTGCCGCAGAGGCCGAGGCCGCCAACTAATTTGGCTTTATCCCTCACTCCTATCTGTCTCATTTCGATCCTTGTCTTGAATTTCAGTGCGAGATCTTTGACCAGTTCCCTGAAATCTATCCGGCCGTCAGCAGTGAAATAAAATATGACCCTCTTCCTGTCTAACATGGCTTCAGCGCAGACGAGTTTCATCGGGATGCCTCTTGCCATTATCCGTTCAAGACAGAAGCTTTTCGCTTCTTTTTCGAACGATTCATTGTCCTGTTTCTTTTTCAGGTCTTCCTCTGTGCAGAGACGAAGGACTTTTTTAAGCGGCTTATCCGGATTTTCCATAGAATGAATACCGTTTATTACGGTGCCTATGCTTAATCCGAATTCAGACTCTACCACGATAAGAGAGCCGGCGCGAAGCTCCAGGCCGTTCACATCAAAGTCATAGATCCTGCCGCAGTTCTTAAATCTTATTCCAACAATATCAGGCATATTAAACTGAAAGTTCCTTTCTGAGCAATGAAGCAGTATAGTTCCATGTAACAGATTTATTAAGATTAAAAAACAACAAACCTTTCAGAATGCTTAGTTCGTTGTGCAGGTTTATTATAACCTTTAGGTCAGCAGATTTGCTTATTTTGTTCAGGTATTCATTAATATCTATGTTAATCAGGCCGGTTGTTTTTCCGGTTATTTTCAGAACTGCGAGGTCCCTGAAAATTGTCAATGAAAGCTCGAGCCATTTCTCCATGTCTTCCCTGCTTGTCCAGCCGTCTTTTTCAGCATTCATCATGCTCATAAAAAGATTGACAAACCATGTTTTTTCTTCCACCAGA
>MHDW01000087.1 GCA_001803645.1 Nitrospirae bacterium GWC2_42_7
ATCCTGAGCGGCCTATCCATTTCCTTCTCCCATGGGAAGCCTGATTCTGAAGGTGCTCCCATTTCCTTTTCCACTCTCTGCAATGATCTCGCCTCCATGGTTCTGGACTATACCGTAACTTATAGCAAGTCCCAGGCCAGTGCCCTCGCCCACTGCCTTTGTTGTAAAGAACGGATAGAATATCTTGTCCTTGATCCCGTCCTCAATTCCAATACCGTTATCCGAGATGCATATCTCTGCCCTGTTGTTGCTTATAGTAGAGGTCCTGATTATTATTTTTCCTGATGATTCTATGGACTGGATCGCATTAAGCAGCATATTGCTCAGCACTTGGCTCATCTGGAGGGGATCAGTAAAGATATCATGAAGTCCGGGATCAGATTCCCTGAGAATTTCTATATTTTTTGAGTTAGCTTGATGCATGACAGTCTTAACAGCTCCGTCAACAAGGGAATCCAGATCTGTCAGTTCTTTCTTCGGGGGCGATTGCCGGGAATAAACAAGCAGGTCCTTAATTATGCTTGCGCACCTGCCCGAATCCTTGATGATCGATTCAAGGTCTTCCCGCGCGGCAGTGTCTTCAGTATTTTTAAGCCTGAGCTTGGCAATGCCGATCACATTGCCGATGGGGTTATTTATCTCATGAGCAATGCCTGCGGCAAACTTGCCAATGGCCGCAAGCCGTTCGGACTGGTAAAGCCTTTCCTCTATGCTCCGCATTTTTTCGAGATTCGCAGCCATCCTGTTAAACCCCTCCGAAAGCTCGCCTATCTCGTCCTTTGATACAACCTCGATCCTGTGGCCGAACTCGCCATTTCCGATTTTTTCAGCGCCCTCGCGCAGTTTCACCACAGGCCGCATCACCCTGTTCAGGACAAGAAACAGAACAAAAACCGACCCGGCGGATATGGTAAGCAGGAGCAACAAAAGGGTCAGATGCGTCTTCGCAATAATACCCGGCAGCCTGTCTTCCTGAATGATCATAATGGTGCTGATAGCGGCATTGCTCATATCAGTGAGAGGAAACTTAATGAGCAGTTTGCCGGACAGGTCTTTTTCTGAAAGGGGCTTGCTATCCGTCTGCGCGATTGGCCCTTGGGTCTTCATTGTGGAAGAGATGACACTGCCTGCAGAATCGAGAATAACAAGATCGGTGTTGCTAAGCTGCTTTATCTTCGAAAGCAGGCTATCATCCAGGAGTATGCCGGACGTGATTGTACCGATTATCTGGTTCTCATTGTAAAAGATGGGCGCAGATGCCTTAATAATGAATCCCTGCTTCGTGAGCACTATGCCGGACATCACTTTGCCCTGAAGTGCGCTTTTGATGAGCGGATCATGTACCCGGTCATCATTATACCTGTCAGGCGCTTCAGCAACAGCAACGACCCGGCCTCGAATATCGCCGATCTCTATGGTGCTGACATCAAACGACTTGAACAAGCGGGTTATAGCCCTCAAGGGGTGCTCGCGTTCTCCGGAAAGCTCGGTGTGATAAAAGAGGCTGTCTTTTATCTCCCTGTCATTGCTGAAGAGCTTTGTGTAATTCGTGACCTTACTCTGGTAGTCGTCAAAGAGTTTCGTGACAAGATTCTTTACGCTCTCCAGATGATTCTGTTGTTGTTTGAGAAGGGCGTTTCTGACAACATAAGAGACGACAGGAAGGATTGTGACAGTAACGAGAAGAATAGTGATAACAATGATCGAGATGATCTTATATCTGATCGAAAGTTTATTCCATAGGTCCTTCATTAGGTCCTTTATTTCGCCTTGCCAAAGTTCCTGCCAATGATTGACTGCCCTTCAGCGCTCAGGACAAAATCCATGAATTTTTTAGTCAACCCTTCAGGCTGACCTTTTGTAATGATATAAAGGTCGCCTTTCAGGAGATACAATCCTTTTTCGGTATTTTCAGGAGTGGCAGCGATCTTGTCAATGCTCACTATTTTCACTTTTGCCTCTTGTGCGAAGACCCTTGGAGCAATGCCTATGGCGCCAGGGAACTTCTCCACATATTCGACAACCTCTTTATCTGTTTTTACGACGATCGCTTTCTGCGCTACCGGCCCTTTTATGCTGAGCACTTCCCGTACAGGTTCCGCCATGTCCCTGCAATGGTCTCTGAATACAAGGGCAATCGGTTTGTCCTGTCCGCCGGCCTGCTTCCAGTTGGTTATCTTGCCGTTATGGATATCCGATACCTGTTTCAGAGTAAGGTTATTCAGAGGATTCCCGGGATGCAGCATGACCGCCTTGATATCAACCGCAACCTTATGCTGAATCAGATTAAGTTTCTTAGCCTTCTCAGGCGGCAAGGGGCAGCATAATCCTCCCATCTCGCGCTCTCCTTTTACCACAACCGCAATTCCGTCAGCGCACCCGCCGCCTTTGACATAAACATGGACACCATATTTTTTCTCAAAAGCCTTTGCCAGTTCTTCAAGTGCGCCGTGGGTGAGAATATGAGTACCCTGATAGCCAATGTCTGATGAAGAGGAAGAAATACCCATTGCAGAAAAGATGCTGACAAGGCAAGTGACTGTAATTATTAAAATTAGTCTCATTTCATTATTATAATAACTGCAATAAATATTTGCATTTAATCTTTTCATTACAGGGATGATTATATTCACGTTTTCTTCAGTGCCGATAATGGTTATCAGCTCTCCTGACTGCTGTGATAAAAACTATAAATAATAAAGCAGATACCGCTGCGGTTATCGCGCCGAAATAGAAGGTTGCTGAAGAAGACACATTGTCCCATAACCATCCTCCGATGAGACTTGCCGGAAACATTGCAAGACCTACAACTGTATTGTAAACTCCAAAAGCAGTTGCCTTAAAATCCTGCGGTATGATCGTAGCAAGAAAGGCTTTCTGAATGCCTTCTGTAAGACCCATAAAAAGACCATAAAGACCAAAAAGAAGCCAAATAGCTTTTGGATCATCTGCAATGGCAAAACCATAATACAGCAGAGCAAACAAGACAAATCCCAAAAGGATAACCCTCTTTTTTCCAAACCTGTCCGCAGCTATGCCAGCCGGAATGGACGAAAGGGAATATACGAGATTAAACAGGAGATAAACGATAGGAATTGTCACAATAGGAATACCAACCTGCTGAGCTCTCAAAATCAAAAACACATCGCTTGAATTGCCGAAGGCAAATAGTCCGGCGATAATTACAAAGAACTTGAACTTCCAGTCAAAATGTTTAAGGGTTAGTTTCGGTCTGTCCGAAACTGTAGGGGTTTGATTTATCGAACCCTCAGTGGCGGGCACAATTAATTGTGCCCCTACCTTTTTCTTTTCCGTGATAAAGAATATGATCAGGAGAACGGCAATGACGCCGGGTATCATCGAAAGCCAAAAGACCTTGCGGTAATCGTTAGAAAGTATCCCCAGGAGGAAGAAGGCCAGTGCAGGCCCTACAACAGCGCCCATAGTATCCATTGAGCGATGAAAGCCGAATGCCCGACCAAGGTATGCCTTGTCAGCTGATTCAGCGATAATCGCATCTCTCGGAGCAGTGCGGACACCCTTGCCGAAGCGGTCTATAAACCGAGAGCCCAGCACCTGATGCCAGCCCGTTGCAATAGCAATAAAAGGCCTGCTTAGCGTAGATATTCCGTATCCTGCGGCCATGAGCCACTTTCGGTTTCCTATCCTATCTGAAAACCAGCCGGAAAAGACTTTAAGCAGGCTTGCGGTTGCTTCTGCAATACCTTCAATAAGACCTATGACCGACTTGTTGACCCCGAGGACATTTGCCAGAAAAAGAGGAACAAGAGGATAGATCATTTCTGAACTGACATCCATAAAAAAGCTGACAAACCCGGCAATAGTTACATTTTTGCCAAAGCCGAAAAACCTTTTATTGTTAGTTCTATTTAACATTGGTTAGTCACCAGGGAGTCAAAACATGAGGATAGATTACAAATATCTGAGAACCTCAAACAAGGCAATCTCAATAGAAAAAGGTGATGGTCAATTCAACCTCAGGTTTTTCCGCTTCGGTAAAAGCGGATGAATGCCTTTTCAATTGTTGCAAGACCTTCTTTGATCTCACTGTCAATAATTGAAAGAAAATGCTCCAGTTTTTCTTTAGTATCAACTATCTCAATGATGATAGGAAGATCTTCGGAAAGGCGTTCGATCTTAAAGGTATGGAGTCTGCTGTGAGCGCCGAAGCCCATTATTCCCCTCAGAACAGTTGCGCCTGCCAGCCCTTCTTCACGTGCTTTTATGACAATCCACTCATAAAGAAGCTTGCCATCGTGTCTGTCACTCTCTCCTATAAAAATGCGGAGCAATGAACCTTCTTCAGGGAGAATCATATTATTACCTCCAGATAAGATATGCTGTTTTAAGCCCGATCCATACAAACAAAAGTCCCAACAATACGTGTGCAGCGATATTTACAGAAGCAAGGAATGATTCACCATCGCGAAGAAGATTCATGGTTTCATTCCCAAAGGTCGAGAATGTGGTGAACCCGCCAAGAACTCCGACAAAGACGAATGCGCGTGATTCGTCTGTGAACAGACCTCGGGATTCAGCAAGATATGTGAGGAGGCCGATTATAAAGCAGCCCAGGATATTAACAACTAAAGTGCCATGAGGAAAAGATGCGCTTCTGGAAGCCTGCTGAACATAACCGCTCAGGAGGTATCTGAAAATAGACCCTATGAAGCCGCCAAGACCGACTAAAAGTATTTTTTCCATTATTTAAACAATTGCAGCTACAACCTTCCCGATCTTATTATCGAGATAATTAACCAGATGCCCATGAAGAACGCAAAACCAAAAGCAGACACGCCGAGAATGGATAGTCCGAAAACCATGGGGCCGACTCCTGCTGAATTCAGTATTGCTGAACTTAAAAGGCTTGCGCTTATGATCATGCTGAAGGCGATCCTGTTGGTGGAGCGATCCATGTCCCTGATAAAAGTATCCAGTCCTATGGGAGTTATTTTTATGTGTATGTCGTCTTTCAGGAGTTTTCGTATGATCTGTTTTAACTGTTTTGGAAGAATAACGAAGGCATCACTTATCTCCATAATATTCTTCCGTGCCTTTTCATAAATCCTTGAGGGTCTGACCCTTTCCTTTATGAGTTCTGTGGCATAAGGCTCAGCAGCAGCAATAAAATCAAAATCAGGATCAAGTTCAGTGCCGAGGCTTTCGAGAATAAGCATTGCTTTATTAACAAGCAGGAGATCAGAAGGCATTTTCATCTTGTGCTTGATAGCGATATGAGTCAGGGTTTCTATAAAAGATGCAAAATTGATCTCTTTTAAGGAAAGCCCGAAAAGAGGCTCGAAGAATTCAGTAAGGTCTGCCTTGAATTCCTTTCTGAAGATATCTATATCAATATGTTCAGGAACAAGTCCAAGCTCAATATACTGATCTATCAGCTTATCAAAGTCCTTGTGCATAAGCGCAAGAAAAGTATTTGCCATTGTCTCTCTCATCTCAGGAGAGACACGTCCGACAATACCGAAGTCCATAAAACCTATCTTGCCTGACGGCATTGCATATATATTCCCTGCATGCGGGTCTGCATGGAAAAAACCATCCTGAAGAACCATTTTGAAATATGCATCAACGCCGAGCTTTGCGAGTTTTATTCTGTCGAGTCCGAGTCTTGTGATCCCTGCAATATCATCTATCCTTACTCCGTCTATTAGTTCCATAACAAGGATCTTATCACTTGTGAATTCAGGAAATATCTTTGGTATATATATATCGGGTTTGCTTTCGAAGTTCTTTTTAAAGCGGACACAGTTCTTTGCCTCAGCTACAAAATCGAGTTCTTTTCTAACTGTTCTGCTGAATTCTTCGACGATTCCGGAAGGATTAAAAACAATGGTTTCAGGAATATATGTTTCCATCAGCGAGGCAACTGTTGTCAGAATATTGATGTCAGTATCGAGCTGTTCCCTGATACCAGGTCGCTGAACTTTAATAATAACATCGCTGTTGTCAAGCAGAGTTCCATGATAGACCTGTGCAATTGAGGCTGCAGCGATAGGATTTTTGTCAAAATAAGAAAAGATCTGATATACAGGAATAAGAGTCTCGTGCTCAATTATCTTTATCGCTTCTTCAGTGGGGAAGGGCGGAACTCTGTCCTGAAGTTTCTTGAATTCGTCAGCATATTGCTTTGTGAT
>MHDW01000088.1 GCA_001803645.1 Nitrospirae bacterium GWC2_42_7
TACTAATTAGTAGGGAGACATCAGATCACCTTCCCCTTCATCCCCTCCCCTCAAGGGAGGGGAACATTTTTTAATCAATAGAATCCCTCGATTCTTTGCATCGGGGTTGAACAAAGAAGAAATGTCATTGCCCGACTCGATTGGGCAATCCAGAGATAGAAACTGCCTCTCCTTTATTCTCTGCTCCAATCCCTTCTTTCAGCATTTCACTGATAGTTTCGAGTTCAGAATTCAAGAATCATTGAATTGTTTTGACTCTTTGTCTGAAAATTGGTTTAATATAACTAAAATAAGCAAGCAGAGGTCAGGATTGAATGACTAAGAACGAAATAGCAGTATTAGTTAAAGACAGCAGCCTGATTAAATTCCTCAAAAAATTCTTCAAGAGCAGAAAGACCTACAGAGCAATTTTTTTTGATAATCCTGCTTTGCTCATGCAGCACTTAAATGAGAATAAGCCCCTTGTGATTATTGTTGAAGCTTCTCTTCTGCCTAAGGTTTCTGACAGGATAACCAAATTCCCCACGATCGCAGTTATTTCAGGAAATATAAAGCTTGGCATAGATAAGGCCGTCTACCATAATGCGAATCGTTATATTTATAAACCTTTTTTTGAAAATGACCTTGAATATAAACTCGAGAGCATTATCATCGAGAAAGACTCAACAGAGAGATTGAGAAGCGAGTCGAAAGAGCTCGAAGCAATAATTGATCTTACCAATCTCATATCGACCACATTGGACCAGAAAGAAATACTCTTTAGAATTGTGAGAAAGATCTCAGAATTAATGCCTGTTACGAGATGCTCGATAATACGGGTGGACTGGCTGCACAAATATGCCTTTGTTGTGGCTACATTTGAGGACCCGAATATTACAGGCATCAAACTGAGCCTCCGGAAATATCCTGAGATAATCGAGGCGCTCCAGTCTAAAAAACCGGTTATAGTTAAAGATATAATAACAGACCCGATAATGCAGTCAGTAAGAGATATAATCAAGCCGTTAGGTATCAAATCAATTCTTGTGCTTCCGATAATCTTTCGTGAGAAGGTCATTGGCACTCTTTTTCTCAGGACTTCACGGAAAGTCCATACCTTCAGTGCAAATGAGGTAAGGCTGCTTAATGCTATTGCTAGTGCCTCGGCCAATGCGCTTTATAATGCATTTCTGTTCGAACAGGTCGAGGATGAGAAAACAAGACTCGAAAAGCTTGCGATAACCGACTATCTTACAGGCATATTCAATATCAGATACTTTTACCACCGCATAATAGAAGAATTCAGCCGGAGCCAGAGGTATGCGTTCCCGGTCAGCTCACTAATGCTTGATATAGACCATTTCAAAAAAGTGAATGATGTTTACGGGCATAAAACAGGCGACATGGTACTTAAGGAATTTGCTCAGCTTGTTAAAAAACATCTGCGCAAGAGTGATGTCTTTGCAAGGTACGGAGGCGAAGAATTTATTGTTCTTCTGCCACAGACATCTCTTGACGGAGCAGTAGTTGAGGCTGAAAGAATAAGAAAATGTGTCAAAGACCATAAACTCAAGAGCCTCAAAAACAAGGCTCAGTTGACGGTAAGTATTGGTATTGCGACCTATCCTGATCCGAGGATCAAGACACATGATGATCTGATCGCCTGTTCCGATGATGCCCTGTTCACTGCAAAACAGAGGGGAAGAGACCAGATAGTTGTTTGTGAGAAATGAATGTCTGACCACCGGGGTTGCTTTTGTTTCAATAAGTACATCTTTTAAGAAACAATGGAAATAATAACCTCTCATTTAAACGCTGACTTTGATGCCCTTGCCTCTATGATCGCAGCAAAGAAACTATATCCAAAAGCTGAGATAGTATTCCCCGGTTCTCAGGAACGGAAACTTCGGGATTTCCTGGAAGTTTTCAATCCGGTCGAAATTAAGCGCATAAAGGATATTGACTTATCGAAGGTCAGCAGGCTGATTATTGTTGATACAAAAAAACCCGGAAGGATTGGTCCCCTGTCTGCTGTGCTGAAAAATAAAGAGCTCAGTATCCATATTTATGATCATCATCCTTTTGCAAAAGGAGATATAAGAGGAGAAGTCGAAAAGATCGAAGAAGTCGGAGCTACAGCAACAATATTCACTGAACTGCTGAAAAATAAGAAATCCCTTCCTTCTCCTATGGAAGCTACGATCCTTGCATTGGGTATATACGAGGAAACAGGCTCTCTGCTTTTTCCTTCAACAACCGAGAGAGACCTCCTCGCTGCTGCATATCTGGTCAGAAAGGGAGCAAACCTGAATATAGTATCGAGCTATATGAAGATCGAAATGAATCCCGAAGAGCTGGACCTTCTTAATGAACTTGTGAAATCAACAAAAGAGATCGTCATAAGGGGCATAAGGGTTGCTGTTGCCAAGGCCTCCCGTGAGACATACATAGGAGATGCGGCCCATCTTGCGCATAGGATCATGGACATGGAGGACTTTGATGCACTTCTTTTGCTTTTAAATATGGAGGGCAAGATACTGATAGTTGCAAGGAGCAGGGCACCTGAACTTAATGTAGCAGAGCTGCTTAAAGAATTCGGCGGTGGCGGGCATCCGACAGCAGCATCAGCAACCATAGTAGAGGCCTCTGCAGAGGTTGTTTCAGACAAGATCATCAATCTTCTCTCATCATATGTTAAGTATGGCAAGGTTGCATCCGACATAATGACCAGCCATGTGATAAGCATACAGTGGGACAGCCCGATCAAAGAAGCAGAAGCCATGATGACAAAGTATGGGATCAACGTTCTTCCTGTCCTTGAAGGGGAAAAATATGCAGGCCTGATATCAAGGGAGATAGTAGAAAAAGCGCTTTTTCATGGCTTTGGAAAGAACAGATGCATGGATTTCACAACAACTGATGCGGTGATTGTTGAACCTGATAGGCCGATAAGAGATATAGAAAGAATTATGATCGAACAGAACCAGAGGTTTATGCCTGTCATAAAGGACGGAAGCGTAACAGGCGCTATAACCAGGACTGACCTTCTCAGAGCGCTATATGAAGAATTCCTGAGAAAAAAGCGTCTTGACAAGGAAGATACCATAGAGAGGACTGCTTCAGGCAGAAATCTGGCAACATCTCTCAGAGATAAACTCCCTGAAGAGATATATAATATACTCAGGACATCAGGAGAGATCGCTGAGGGTATGGGATATACTGCGTATCTTGTCGGCGGATCAGTAAGAGATCTGCTGCTCGGCGAGGAAAATCTTGATATAGACATAGTAATTGAAGGCGATGGCATAATATTCGCAAAGGCCTTAAGCGAGAAACTGCAGGCAAAGGTCAGGTCTCACCATAGATTTGGTACTGCGCAGATCATTAAAGACGGGTTGAAATTTGATATCGCAACAGCAAGGACCGAATATTATGAGTCACCGGCTGCGCTTCCAAAGGTCGAGACCTCATCGATAAAAAAGGACCTTTACAGAAGGGACTTCACTATCAACAGCCTTGCCGTAAAACTTAACCCAAAGGATTTCGGACTGCTTATTGATTTTTTCGGCGGGCTTCGAGATATAAGAGAAAAGACGATCAGGGCTCTTCACAACCTGAGCTATGTAGAAGACCCTACGCGTGCATTCCGCGCAATAAGGTTTGCCGAAAGGTTTGAGTTTAAACTAAGCAAGCACGCAGAGAACCTGATCAAGTCAGCGGTCAAGATGGACCTTTTTAAAAAACTTTCCGGCTTCAGACTGTATGAAGAAATGCTGATCGCATTTAAAGAGACCAACCCGGTCCGCACTTTAAAAAGACTTTCTGATTTCGGGCTTCTTAAAGTGATACACCAAAAACTTATTTTTGATAAAAAACTCGAAACAACATTGCTGTCAATGTCTGAGACCCTTGCGTGGTTCAACCTGCTTTACCTTGATGAAAAGGTTGATATAGGGGTGCTTTACCTGACTGCGCTTTTGACGAACCTCGATGACAAAAGCAGGAGAGAGGCACTGGACCGATTGTCCACACCTTCAGGAATCAAGGCAATAATCCTTAAAAGCATATCGGATTCAGCTGAAATACTGAGACGGCTGCCGTTGAAGGATCCTGTTGAGACATACCATCTGCTGATAAACATGAATATTGAAATAATGCTTTTTTCAATGTCACTCACAAAGGACAAGAACAAAAAAAAGGAGATATCCCAATTTCTTGTGGATCTCAGGAAGATCAAACCTCTGCTGAAGGGAAGCGACCTGAAAAAACTCGGCATACCTCCCGGCCCTGTATACACTGAAATTTTAAACAGTCTTCTTGATGAAAAATTAAGCGGCAGGCTCAAGACCGAAGAGGAAGAAAAAAGATTTGTTATGGAAAATTATGGGCCTGCTAAAAGATAGAAAAATTGACGCTTTTTCTTAAATCTGATACGCTAAGAAATAATTTTAACAGGAGAAAAATATGGACAGTAAACTTCAGGAAATAGTAGATATTGCCAGCAGTCGGGGGAATCAATATGTAAAAGGGGAAGCAACGATCGAACAATTGCCTGAGAAAATAGCCGAACTTGGAGTATTGCTGCTTGAAAAAGCCAAGGTGATTCAGGGCATTGGACTTAGCGAAGAAAGGCTGAAAGAAGAACTTTTTGAGATACAGAACAAGATTGATGATCTGAGAAAATCAGTTTTCTCTATCAAGCTTAAAACCATATAGATAGCATGTTGTTCGGACACTTGGAGTTTATAATAGTCCGTACCTTTTTGTAAGTGTCATTCCCGTGCTTAAGGCACCTACTGTTGGCGCAGGCGGGAATCCAGCAGTTTTGAGCCTCTGGATGCCCGACTAAGGATTTCGGGCATGACGGATAAAGGACGAGAGCTTGTAATACTATTTAGATACTGTTAATCATGCAATAAAATGAATGACATAAATGACAACAATAAGACAAAGCCCCAGCTCATAAATGAACTGAAGGAACTGCGCCTTAAGCTTGACAAGGCGGAATATATGCATGCAGGATATAAACCTTTGGAAAATGATCAGGACAGTCAGCAGCTTAAACTCCTTGGAATGTTAGCCGGGGGGATCGCTCACAGCTTTAATAATATTCTTACGGCCCTTATCGGGAATATTGCTCTTGCAAAAATGTATGCAAAACCTGGACTGGAAGTGTTTGATATATTAGTTGAGGCTGAAAATGCAACTATCAGGGCAAAGAACCTTGCCCAGCAGATATTGACCTTCTCGAGGACCGGAGTGCTGATCAGAAATGTAATATCTTTCCGGAAATTAATTAATAATTCCGTGTCCTTTACTTTGAACGGCTCGAACAAGATACTTAATTTTACTATGCCGGACGACCTTTGGATGATCGAAGCAGACGAGGACCAGATAAGCCAGGCGATAAACAGCTTAATAATCTATGCTGAACAGTCTATATCTGAGGGCAGCGAAATACGAATAAATGTTGAGAACATAATATTGGGAATCAATAATTCTTTCAAGTTGAGAGCCGGCAAATACCTGAGAACAAATTTGCAGTTAAAGGATCTTGTTATTCATGGAGAGGATATCCGATATTTGTCTGATCCGGAATTTGTGATCAGCAGCGGAGGAAAAAACCTCGGGCTTGCAGCAGCACATTTTTTAATAAAAAAGCACAACGGACATATTGAAATAGAATCCAAAGAAGGAACAGGAACAACCTTCTCTGTTTTTATCCCTGCATATGAGGGGCAGCAGACAGCAGCAAAGGATGAGATCAAAGCAGCGGATCTTTCTGAAAACAGAGGCAGAGTTCTGGTTATGGATGATGAAGAGATAGTCAGGACAGTGATGAGACGCATGCTTGCCCAG